>JANQGB010000113.1 GCA_028277545.1 Phycisphaerae bacterium
GGATGACACGGAAGTGACGCGAACGGATGGCGTCACGGTCCACCAGGTCGATGGTCCGGCCGACGTGCAGCGCGTGTACGTCGGGAACATCGCGAGGCGGAGGCGGAGGCGATTCATTGACTTGGTCAAAATCGGCCCGGTCCAGCAGTCCGAAGATGGCGCTGGCTTCCACGGCAGTCGGCGCCCGCCCGTCTTCGAGCAGGAACTTGATACCGTTCCATTGCTGGGGATTGTGGCTGGCGGTGATGACCACGCCGCCGCAGATGCCGAGTTCGTCGCGCCACTCTGTGGCCGCGAGTGCCGTGCCCGGCGTGGTGACTATACCCAGCGGCACCACCTCGGCTCCGGCCTGCCAGGCGCCGCTGGCGAAGGAATCCAGAAGCGCCTGGCCGCCGGGCCGTCCATCGCGCGCACCGACCAGGCGCAAGGCAGCACCAGCAGGTGTCTGCAGCGTACGGCGAAGATACGTCGCGAAGGCCCGGCCCATGTCTGCGGCGATCTGCGGTGTCAGCGTCACTTCCGCGCCGCCAGCCGAATCCACGATGCCGCGCACACCCGACACAGTCTTGATCAGAGGCATTCGTCCGCCACCATAGAAGGCGCCGGCTACGGTCCACCCGCGCTCCGCAGCGCGGGCAACAGCCAGCCTTAGAGCGGGGATTATGCACGGTGGGGAAGCGGTCGTGCAAGGGGCGCGCAGAAGCGGAGCAGCCGTCGCTGCTCCGCTTCCCTGAAGAGCCACACCCGGGCGAGCGCCGCTAACCGGCGCCGCGCCTATCGCGATGACCCGTTGCTCTTGCCAATCTGCTGTTCCAGCTCGTCCATGAGCTCAGTGATCTGCCGCTCGCGCTGCCCAGAAGGGGTCATCCAGCGAACGGTCTCCGTGGAGTCGATCAGCCGTTGAATCCGACGATTGGCGAGGATCACCGTGGTGTGGTCTTTGTTGCCCATAAAGCGGCCGATCTCCGGAAAACTCATATCCGTATGTTTCCTCGCCAGGTGCATTGCGATCCCGCGCGCAAGGGCAATCGTCCTTGTCTTGCGCGACGTGTGGAGATCG
The DNA here is from genome assembly GCA_028277545.1 of Phycisphaerae bacterium. Lineage (GTDB taxonomy): Bacteria > Planctomycetota > Phycisphaerae > UBA1845 > UBA1845 > JANQGB01. The sequence continues at coordinate 1,061 of JANQGB010000113.1, forward strand.
GCCGGAGTTAGTCCGAAGAAGATCGCTACCGTGCTCTCGATGTCGGAGAGCTTGATCACCGGGACGGTCTGCTGGATCAGGTCCTTGAGCGCCGTCCGGGCCAGATCGAGAGTAAGCGATTCTCCGTTGAGTTGGGTGAGCGCCACCAGTCGCAAGAGCGCCCCCTCGAGTTCACGCACATTGGCCTGCACGTGCTCGGCGACGTATTGAATCACCGGCTCGGGTACGTCCAGGTTCATGCGCTGCGCCCGCCTCCGGAGTATCTCCGCCCGACATTCGAAGTCGGGCGAGTCAACCTTGATCACCATGCCTGAAACGAAGCGGGTGACCAGCGACTCGGAGAGGTGGCCGATCATTTTGGGGTGTGCGTCGGACGACATCACTACTTGCTTGCCGGCCGCGTCGATCGCGTTGAAGGTGTGCAGAAACTCCTCCTGCGTCGCCCGCTTGTTGGCAAAGAAGTGAATGTCGTCGATCAGCAGCACGTCAACGTTGCGGAAGTGGTGCTGGAATGAGTCACGATTGCCACCCTTGACGGCAAAGACGAACTGATTGGTGAAATCCTCGCCGGACACACAACGACAAATCAGTTCGGGGTGGCGCTGCCGAATCTCGTTGCAGATACCCTGCAGCAGGTGTGTCTTGCCCAGCCCGCAACCGCCGTGAATAAAGAGCGGGTTGTAATGGGTGGCAGGCTGCTCGGTCACGCTCCTGGCAGCAGCGTAAGCCATGCGGTTTGACGGGCCGACGACGAAGTCCTCCAGCCGGCCCTTCAGTGGCCGCGGACGGGGCGCCGTCTTGCTGCGAATCTGCTTTCGCGCTTCGCGCTCGGGATTGTTGGCCACGAAGGCGACCTGCGAATCCGGCTGCTTCTTGCGCATTTTTCGCGCCAGTTCCGGGCTGATCGAGAAGACGATCTCCGGGCGCTGGCCGGTTATGCTCTCGGCCGAGTCGGCAATAGTGTCGCTGAAGTGGCTCTCGATCCAGTTGCCAATGAACAGGTTGGGCACGCCGACCTTCAAGAAGCCCTCGGCAAAGGTGAAGGTCGTTGCGTTCTTGAACCACACCTTGTAGCGCTGCGGTCCTACCTTGTCGGCAATAGAACTCTCAAGCTGCGTTATCGAGTCAGGTGGACATACGATCACGGTCAGGCCCCTCCGCGCAGGAAACCACCGCTGCTGTCAATGTTACTCGTCTGTTGGCGTTGGTTAGGGGGTTGGTCGCTGCCTTGTGTCCCGGTCAGGCGAGAGTCTTTGCGACCGCTCCAATAATCTAGAATTTATAGCGCGCGGCGCGTATGGTCAACACGAAACCTTAACGATTCTTTTACACAAACGATGTCATTCCGCGCCGCAAGTGCTTATCGCGAAACTTTTTTTTGTTTGCACCGGTGAGCCACAAGCGAAGAGCCATTGTGCATAAGGTTGTGGATAAGCCGGCCTCAGATCGACCGGGCGACGACTCGGCCAGGCCATCCGGCGACTTGTGGTTCTGGTGGGAGCGGTCGCCCCAGCCGTTACCACCGCCTGTTCAACAGTTTGCCACGGGGCGCATGGCCGGCGTGCAGAACCACGCCTGGCGGCGGCTCACTTCCCGAAATCCCCATCGTTCGTACAGCCTGTTGGCCGGCGTGTTGTCGCTGTCCACGGCAAGCGTGAGATCGGCCTGGCCGTCGCGATCGCAGACATCCAGCGCCACTGAGAGGAGAGCGTCCCCCAGCCCGCGTCCCCGCGCCTCCGGCGTAACGCCGATGTATACGACTTCGAAGGCGCGCCTTCCCGCAGTAGCGGCCAGCAGCAGGATGCCGGCCGGGCGGTCGTGTAACTTCGCCACCCACCAGTGATTGGGGTCGTGAATACCCGTAGCTCGATGGGTAGCCAAGACGTCTTCCGGGCGACGCGTGCCCGCCAGCCGGGGGCAGTCCAGGCTGGCACTATACGTAGCGGCGAGAACCTGGACGAAAAGCTCTTCGTTCTCCGTCGAAAAGGGTACCAGGTTCAGCCCGTCAGGTGTCTCGAAGTCAGGCCGAGCAGGCTGGCAGGGGCGTTCGAGGTAGGCCAATTCTGCAAGAAAGTCGAATCCGGCGTCGGCGTAGAGCCGGGCGAGTTCCGCGTCCTCTTTCGCCAACAAAGCTTGCAGCGCTGCCAGCGATCTCCGCCAAGCGCGTTCCTGCAACTCGTGCAGCAGAGCGACCGTTGCCTGTCGCCGCAGCCCACGCGGCTCGTGCGGGGGAACGAAGACAGCCCCGAGCGACCCAGGCGATTCGATCAGCAGGACCGCACCGATCAGCCGGTCGGAGACAAACGCCCCCAATACCTCACCCATACGCACTGGTTGGTGTTCCAGGTACTCGGTCAGTCGTTGAATGCGACGGTCCGCGTCGCGAACAGACTCACCGACCTGCGAGAGGATCAGGCGCATGGCTTCCTTCCGGCGTGCGTCGGAGACGTCGAGTCTGTCGATGGAGAACGCGGCCATGTTCACTCTGGGACCAGCCGATCGGCGGCCCGGGTGGCTTTAGGGCAACTGCCTCAGTCTACCGGCCACAAAACAGTTACACTGAGCTTCCGGGACCGTGGCGCCGCTCGTGGCCGTCTGCGCGGCGGGCGGTCTGCTAGCTGCCATGCAGGTCGCGTCCGGCGTTAGCGTGTCGTCGGGCGACGTCCCGCTAGCACTCTGGGTGTGGCGGCGGCGGTCCACCCTGCGATGTTCAGATCGCTCCGCGGCACGACCACCAGGTGATAGGGACTGGCCGGCGTCCCCGCTGATAGCGCGCTGGCGACGGGATGACTGATCTGGACCTCAGCACGCAGAACCGATCCGTCCCGCCAGAGCCTTCGGATACGGACCGCGGAATCCTCCGAGCGCGTGGGACCAAGGGCGGCCAGCAGCACCATCTCCCGGTCGAAATCCACCGGGCCGGCGTTGACCGGCAGCATCGCCAGACTGCCGGCATCATGGAAGACCAGGCGTAACTGTCGATCGATGGACGAGAACGTCCTGGCCTGTTCACGCAGCACGGCCAGCTCCTGCCCATCCGCGATCCGAGCGCTGTCCGCTCGCGGTGCGACAGTACACCCGCCAAGCACGCCGCAGCAGGCTATCGCAGCCACTACTCCTGACGTCATTCTCATGGCCGGATTGTAACCCAGCACAAGGAAAGCTCCTAGTCCCCGGCGACTGGCCGGCTCCTGAAGCCTTGAGGCACCGCTCGACGGGCGCGGTGCTGCCCTCCAGGTTGCACCGCCGTGCCGCGTATCTATAATCGCGGCGAAAAGGGCAGTCTGCCTCGGGCATTGGCCTGCCGGAATGCGGCCGCACCTTCAAATAGGGTGACTGACGTCCATGCGAGCCCCTGTACTGAGTGTTGTGGCGCTGGTGTGGATGGCCGGTTGTGCGGCAAACACAGGGCCGGCGCGCGTGGCACTTGAGGCTGCCGACCCGCAGGACCGGATTCGCGCCATCGTCGAGGTCACCGAGCACGCTTCCCCGGAGGAGGCTGGTGACACGACGGCTGCTCTGGTCGACCGCCTGGATGACGAAGACGTGGCCGTCCGCTTCTTTGCCATTCGCGCGTTGGACCACATTACGGGGCGCAGATTCGGCTACCGTGCCTTCGACCCGGTTGGAGTTCGGCGAGTATCGGTCGATCGCTGGCGGGCGTATCTGGCAGCTCGCCAGGACGAGCTACCTGTCGAGGACCCTTGATCAGCGGGTGCGCAGTTGGAAAATCCGGCCGGTGCCAGGGCGATGAGGCTAGAGATCCGGAGCGACCCCGCGGAATTGCCCCGGGTTCGGGACTCCGTTCGCCGGGTAGCACTAGCCGCGGGCTTTGACGAGGAGGAGATCGCCAGCGTCGTCCTGGCGACCGACGAGGCTATTGCGAATGTGATCAAACACGGCTACGGTGGGCGGACGGATCGTCCCGTTGAAGTCTCACTGATCCATGTCGAGGAAGGGCAGCGTGAGGGAATCGCGATCACACTGCGCGACTTCGGCAAGCAGGTCTCGCCGCAGCAAATCCGCAGCCGGGCGTTGGACGACGTCCGCCCTGGCGGTTTGGGGGTGCATATTATCCGCTCCGTCATGGATCGCGTAGACTTCGCTGCCGCGGACGGGGGCGGCATGCGTCTGGAAATGATCAAATTCAGGAAGCCATGAGCGAGACTATCAAGCAGATACGGCGGCTCCCGGAAGCCACGATCGTGGACGCCTGTGGGGAGGTGGATCTTCGCTACCAGCCGGAGTTCCTCAAGGCGCTGCAGGAGGTCTGCAACGAACGCCCGCCGGTATTGGTGATCCACCTCGGCGAGGTCACCTACATGGACTCCTCTGGCGTCGGGACTCTGGTCAAGGTAGCCCAGATGGTAAAGGCTTACGCAGGGCGGCTGGCGCTGGTGGCCCCAACGGATCGCGTCCGGAGCATCTTCGAGATCACCACCCTGGATAAGTACTTCACCATTCTGGCCACCGAGGAAGAGGCCCTGGCATCATGAGCGATCCGCCGGCCAGCGACGAAACGAAGCGTTCCCGATTATATGGAGCGGTGGAGTCGATTGGTCGAGAGGTCAGGACCCGGGCGCGCGCGTCCCGCCACCAGGTAAGCTACGTTGGCGCTCTGGCATCCCTGTTCGCAGTGACCTGGCGGTGGTGCTACCGTGGGTTCTTCGTCCGCGGCATCCGGCTGCGCCGCCAGGCCGTGGTCAGCCAGGGCGTGCGTGTCGGAGTCAAGGCTGTCCCCATCGTCTGCCTGGTGCAGATCTTCATCGGAGTCATCCTGGCGCTGCAGATGGCGCCGACGCTGCGCGACTACGGTCAACTCGAACGTGTGGCGGACGTTGTCGGGATCGCCATTGTCCGCGAGCTCGGCCCATTGATAACTGCGATCGTCCTCAGCGGCTTCGCCGGAGCTTCCATCGCCGCTGAACTCGGCGCCATGGTCGAGACGGAAGAGATCAAGGCCCTCCGGGCCCACGCGTTCAATCCGTTCCATTTCCTGGTGGTTCCGAGATTCCTGGCCACGGTGCTGGCCATGGTTGCCCTGGCCATCATAGCCAACACCATAGGTGTGTTTGGTGGCTTCCTGACCAGCTACCTGGTGCTGGATGTACCTGCTACCACCTACATTGAGTTCACACAATCGGCGCTCAAGCTACAGGACTACTTCACGGGCCTATTCAAGGCTGGCGTGTTCGGAATTCTGATCTCCATGATTGCCTGCCGTGAAGGTTTGAATGTGAGCGGTGGGGCCGAGGGAGTCGGACGAGCCACCACCGCAACCGTCGTCAAGTGCATCGTTGCCCTGATCGGCACCGACGCCCTGTTTACGGCCGCTTTCTACGCGTGGGGAATCTGAGGGTGCCCGACCCGGACGTGGTCATCTCGGTACACAACCTGGCCAAGGCGTTCACTGACGCCGAAGGGCGGGAAGTGCGTGTGCTGGACGGTGTGACCTTCGACATTCATCGTGGCGAGACCGTGGTGATCATGGGCGGCAGCGGCTGCGGCAAGAGCACGCTGCTTAACTGCCTCATTGGTGAGTATCAGATAAACGGCGGGCACATTCTGTACCAGACCAAGGACATGGACGAGCGACGCGACATCGCGACGCTGGGCGAGGCCGAGTTCAACAGAATACGTAAACGCTTCGGCATATTGTTTCAAAGCGGCGCCCTGTTCAATTCACTGACGGTGGCGGAGAACGTAGCCCTTCCTCTAGAAGAGCACTCCGAAGTTGACGCGGCAGTCATCGACTTCGTAGTGACCATGAAGCTGCAGCAGGTGAAGATGCTGCCGCATCGTGACAAGATGCCGGCCCAGCTATCGGGCGGCCAGAAGAAGCGCGCCGGGCTGGCCAGGGCCACGGCACTGGATCCCGAGATTCTGTTCTATGATGAACCATCCGCCGGCCTCGATCCCGTGACCAGCACGGCCATCGACGAACTCATGATGGATCTATCCAAGAAGCTGCTTGTTACTTCAGTTGTGGTCACTCACGAGATGGACAGCGCCTTTCGCATAGCCGATCGCATGGTCATGCTCGACAAGGGTCGCGTGCTGCGTGTCGGCTCGCGGGCCGAGTTCGAGGCTCTGCGCGATACACAGGTCGAGAAATTGACCACGCGGGATGACCGCCTGATCAACCAGTTCCTGAACGGATATGGCAGCGGCCCGCTCACTGACGCGGAGGGTATCAGCGAGTTCGAAAAACTCATCGGAGTGGGATAGGATCGGAACCACGATGTCTAAAAAGCGCACCGACTTCTCGCTGGGACTATGGCTCATCATCGTCTTCGTGCTCTTCTTCGGGGCAGTCATTTTCATCGGCGGCCAATCCTGGGGTGAAGCCCGTCGGGCCTACAAGGTACGGTTTCCGGTGACCTACGCTCTACCCGACGAGATAAAGCCGGGTTCGCAGATCTTCTGCGGCGCCTCGATGGTCGGCACCGTCAAGGACATCGAGTTGCGCGCGGTCACCGCCGAGGGTGAGAAGCAACCCGTCTTGTGGGCCTACCTGGATATCAGGGTCAACTCCCTCATCGACCTTCGGAAAGACTGCCGCATCCTGGCCCGCGGCCCGCTGCTGGGCGGCAGCGGCAAGCTCGCCATACAGGACCCGGGCAAGGATGGCGCACCGCTTCCCGAAGGAGCACTGATAGACGGGGCTGCTACGGGATCCCTTGACGAAGCCCTGGACATGCTCAACGCCGAACTGGACCCGCAGAACGCGGCCGGCCTTCTGGCACTGGTCAAGCACCAACTGGATGTGCGCGACAAGCGGAGCATCATGGCCAAGGTGCACTCCTCGCTGGACGATCTGAACAACATCACCGTGCGCCTGGCGCATCAGTTGGACGAAAGCGATCGCGAGGTGCTGCTGGCCAAGCTGCACGGCGTGCTGGACAACATCAACCAGACGACCGCGGCGCTGCGCGCCGAGATGGATGTCCAGGCCGATGGCGCCCTGTTGGCCAAGGTTCATGGGACTCTTGACGCCGTGGGCCGCGGACTGGACGGCGTGGTGGGCATGGTGGAGGAAAACCGCCCCGGCATCCACGCCACGCTGGAGACCGTGCAGCGGGCCGTCGGCACCGTGGAAGGTGAGATCATCCAGCCGCTGACCTGGGAGCTGAACCGAACAAACACCGGCAGCCTGCTCAACCAGTTGCACACGTCGTTCGAGCGTGTCAACCACAGCCTGGCCAACATCAAGGTCATCAGCGAGAAGACCAAGACTGGCGTGGTGCTCAATGAGGGCCGCTTCGATCAACTCATGATGAACCTCACCGAGACGTCCGTACATCTCAAGGGCGCCTCCAAGGATCTGCGGCGGAATCCGTGGCGCCTCTTCTACCGGCCATCGCTGGAAGAGACCAAACAACTCAACATCTTCGATGCCGCCCGCGAGTTCGCCGAAGCAGCCAGCAGCCTGGATGACTCAGCGACCCGATTGAAGGCTCTGCTGGCGGCCGCGGATGGCAACCTGGCGGCGGACGATCCCAAGTTGCAGGCGATATACGATCGCCTCGAACAGACGTTTGAAGACTACACGCATGCGGAAGAGGCTCTCTGGAAGCAACTAGAGGTGCGCTGACGGGTTGGAGAAGCACAGTTGTACGATGTCGTCATTATGGGAGCGGGCCCCGCGGGAGCGACGGCCGCGGCGTTGCTGGCTCTAGGTGACAGGAGCGTCATCCTGGTGGACAAGGCGGCCTTCCCGCGGCCTGCTGGCCAAACTGTCTGGCTTAACGCCCAGGCCACAACGCTGCTGGAGCGACTTGGCGTGAAGCCCGCCGACGCCCTGGGAAAAGCGTTCACCAAGGTCACCTTCTACAATGCGGACCTCAGCAAATCCGCCAGCCCCAAGCTGGACACCGGGCCAGGCTACCTCGTCGATCGGGCCGCCCTTGATCAAACACTCATTCAGGCGGCGCTTACCGCCGGGGTGGAGCTGCGCCAACAGTGGGCCGTTTCCGACGTGGAGCTGCTCGAGGACCGCGTCGAGCTGAGGTCAGCGGAGGGCGAGCAGATCGCCGGCCGAATGCTGCTGGCCGCGGTTGGCGAGGGTAGCGACCTGATCACCCGCGTCACCAGGCTGGGGCGGGCGGCGCGCACCGGGCGATGGTTAACGCAAGTGGATATCAAGCGTGAGTCGCGGGCCGGATCCGAGGATGCCGTGGCCGTCGTGTTTGGCCTCAATCGGCAGGGCGCGTTTGGG
>JANQGB010000230.1 GCA_028277545.1 Phycisphaerae bacterium
TCGAACGGATCACGCAGGTAGGCCAACTCCTGCCCCGCGCCCACCCCGCTCGAGAGAATCTGCCGCCGGTCGGGATAACCCGGCAGCACGCTGCCATCCGCCAGGCGACGCCCGGTGCAGTTGCCCTCGCTGTCCTTGACCAGGTCGTCAGGCGGGCTGTGTAGCGGATACTTGAACTCCTCGTCAGGCTGCAGGCGGGCGTCGAAAATCGGGCGGTAATAGCCGGTGAACAGCACGGTGCCCTCGTTGTCGCAGCCGACAGACTCCCACACCTCGAAGCGCTCGCGGATCAAGGCGTCGAGATCAGCCGGGCTCTGGGCGTCGGTCAGCGTCTCACGAAACGCCTCCAGCGAACGAACTACACGATCATGCGTGATCTGCCGGCCGGGGTCGTACGGATAGAACTCCTGGGAGGACGGCTTTGACATGTAGTTCAGGCTTCGGGCCGCGGCGCCGGCCAGACCCTTCTGCATGTGGAACGCCCGGGAGAAGTCTGGAATGCGACTTGGGTCAGTAATGCGGCGGAGGCCGATCTGGCCTTCGGGTAGCGGGGCCGAGTAGTCCTTCTCGGCGATCAAGGGGATGGGCTCCTCGACCGGCTGCTGGCAGCCCGCTATCACACTCAGCCAAACGATCGATGCAATGAGCACAACACGATTCATCACTCACTCCTTGAGCAACCGGTATGACGATCCTTCATGGTTCATCTTCGCGCCGCAGCCGCCGGAAATCAACCCGCACTGCCGCTGCGGCGAGGGACTCTGCCCGCGCCCGCCCTGTCCCGCTCAACAGGTCTGGGGCAACATCTTCCTGCGGATGTACTGGCTGTAGATGGCGCCGATCGGGTTGTGGGCCAACACGCGGTCCTTGACGATGAGTGTGGTTACCGGTGCCCGTGACACCATGTTGAAGATGGCGTCGTGCCCAACGCACAACCCGCAGAGAATGTTGAGCTCGGTCTCCGCCTCGTTGAGCAACGTCGCCTGGCCCGCGGGATTGCACATCGTCTCGCGTTCCTGCTCCGGCACGATTTGTTCGAGACTCAAGCTGGCCTTGTCTATGCCGCAGACCTTGCAGCACACAGACACCACCTCAAAGTCCCGGCTGAGTATCTCGGTTATGACGCGTGCCTCGCTGGCCAGGCCGGCGCAGAACGCCAACCCGAGCTTGCGGAATCCCAGCTCCTTGGCGAAGAGGCAGATCTCCTGCATGCGAGGCTCTCTGCAGTAGTGGCGGGCCTCGATGGCCGTCGCCGCCCGATGCAACCGGGCCACGCCCTCCACGTCGTAGAGGGCCCGCATGCGGTGGGCGTTGTCCAGGCAGTCCTTGCCGTTAACGCATTCCCTGCTATGGCACAACGCGCAGCGTGGATTCGGTGTATCGCTCATGGGTCCAGTCCTTGATGTGCTCGCGGCGATGTCGCTTGTCCTGTCCGCCCGGCTGCTGTGGCTCTGCCGGCAGTACGCTCAGACCACGTGCCAGACGATGTACCGTTGCGCGGGGCGGCTTCTCCAGGGTGTCAGCTTGTCCTGGTACGACTCGCGTGCCCGCTCGCCATACCGTCCACTAGACTCAGCCAGGCAGCCCGGCGGACTGCTAACCCATCGCCCCATTGGCGATCGCGATCACGCACTGCGGATCACCGCTCGCCGCCCGAGGTCCCCGAATCATACGGAGGCACGACGGCGACCGCGTAAAACCGAAACTCTCCAACAGGGCGACCGCCGTTCGATTGACCTCCGGCACGCCGAGCAGCACGTTCGCATCGCCCAGGTCGGCCAGCATCGTCCTCAACATCGACTTGGCCATCTGTTCGTCATCGGCCAGCCAGGGACCGATGCGCACGCCCAGGCGCGACGGCACCGTCAACGCGTATCCGCT
>JANQGB010000243.1 GCA_028277545.1 Phycisphaerae bacterium
CTCCATAGCAAGGGGCGCCCCGGCCCCCTCTCCAAGCCCATCTATGTGACCAGCAATGATCCGACTCGCCCGGAACTCGTCCTGACCCTCAAGGCCAACGTGCTGACGATCCTCCAGATCCTGCCCAACCCCAACCTGCACATCAAGAATGTGCGCCGAGGAGAGGTTGTCGCCCAGAAATTGAAAATCCTGCCGAATTTCGATAACCGGCAGTTGGAGATCGTCTCCTTCGACCTGCCGGGTTCGGCGCTTACGTACACCGCCGAGCCGATCGAGGCCAACGCCGGTCGCCGCGGCTTCAGGATGCGTTTCCAGGTGGGCGAGAACGCGCCGCTCGGCCCGCTGGCCAAGAGGGCCCAACTGGTCGTGCGGGTTGGCGAGGAGACCGAGACCAAGGAGGTCAACGTCACTGGTACCGTGCTCGGCGACTTCAAGGTCACGCCCACTGTCCTCCAGGGCAAACTGGGCCAGCCGTACGTTCGTGGACTGCAGCTCAGGCCTATACGGTTGTCGTCTGTTACCAGGAAGCCGTTCGAGGTGTTCGAGGCACTGGCCGGCCCGAACTTCGAGACGTCCGTCGAACCGAACAGCGACCGCACGCTCTACACCATCCGCGTGCGTATTGCAGAGCAGGCGGTTGACGGTCCCTGCGCCGCGTTCCTCGAAGTGCGTACGGACAGCGTCATCGAGCCGGTCGTACATATACCTGTCTACGTCAACGTTGCTCCGCGCGTCGGCGTCGAGCCGTCCATCGTTCTGCTGAAGCCCAGTAGGAGTGGCCAGGAAGTTTCACGCCGCGTAGTGCTGCAGACCGCAGACCTGGCTGACTTCACGATCCTGGGCATCGAGGCCGATAGCCCGTTTGTCCAGGCCAGTTCCGAGGCCGATCAGGAAGCCCCGCACAGCGAGCACGTCCTCATGGTGCGGGCCGATGGTCGAAACCTGCGGAAGGGCAAGCACCAGGCCAGCGTCACTGTTCGAACTGACGTCGCAGGCGCCGAGGAGATTCGGATTCCCGTGACCGTGCTGGTGGCCGGCCGTTGAGAGGCAGTGCCACCGAGTGCCCTCGGATCGATGGTCTAGGAGACTAGCGTAATGTCGCCAGAGGATACCCGTAGTGATACCGCCGCATCGCCCGACGAGGCGGTCGCCAGCTCCAGGCCTCCCAGGTACGACTGGGATGATCCCTCCGTTCCGCCGGGCGATGCGCCGGCCATGCCTCGCTGGCCGATGATTCTGGGCGCCGTGGCCTGGGGCGGGTGGGTGATCTTCCTGGTGGTTATGGCAATTGTCCGCATCCGCACGACGCCGATTTAGACGCCGCGACTGCCACGCTGGCGGGCGCCCGCCAGCGCCAGGTCGCCAGAGAACCATCCATGGACGGCGGCTGTCTCACCGAGCTGGACCTACGGCGTTACAAGGCCAACCTGGCTGCTCTGGAGGAATCGCAGCCCGAGTTGGCCGGCCGTCTAAAGACACTGGACATTCCCTCGTCAGTACAGCGGGTCACAGGGCGCGACCGCAGTGACGCGTTTCGGATACAACGCTCCGACGGCAGCTGGTTCTGGTTTGGACGCTCTAGCATGCCGACGGTAAGCGCTCCTGCGCTGGTCGGTGGCTTCCAGCCAGATGGGCGAAACGTGATCCTGCCCGTGATGGGTACCGGTCGCGAAGCGCTGCTGGTGGCGGAGCGGCTGCCGCCGCACTGCGCGGTATTCGTATTCGAGCGAGAGTTGCTGTACGTCAAACTCGCTCTATGCGTTTGCGACTGGAGCGACCTGATCCGCCGGCGACGGGTGGTGCTGCTCTGCGGCGATGACGTGGAAACGGTTCTGGCGGATTTCTTCTCAGCCTGTCCCGGGTTCGAGTTCCCCCAGCACATGATTCCGCTGTCGCTGCTGTCTTCCGGCGAGCAGGATCGCATGAAGCTGCGCCTGGAATCCGCCGGCCGGCAGGTCGCCGCCATACAATGGACGGCGGCCAACCAACTGGCCGCGGAACTCCGGGACCTTCCCGCCGCCGCGCCGGGTGACCGGCCGCGAGTATTGCTGAGCTCTCGCGATCCGCGACGCGAGGCCCTGGGGGCAGTCGCCCAACTGACCGCCACGCTGGAGCACCTTGGCTGCCCGGTGGCCAGCAGCGTCCCGGACCGGCCGGACAAAGCTCACGCTGCCTCACGCCTGGCGGCCATCCGCCGGCATGAGCCCGACCTGGTGTTGCTGCTGAATTGCCTCAAGGGTTCGTTGCAGCAGCATCTGCCCCAGTCGCTGGCCACGGTGTCCTGGTTCATAACGCCCGACAGCGTCGAGTCCGCACTGGCAGAGGACCTCGGCGGGCACCGGGCAATCTTCGCCGCCCATCCCGCGATGATCGACCGGCTCATCGAAGCCGGTGCGCCGGCGGACAATGTGCACCTTCTGGAACACGCCGCCGACCCGCTGACTTTCGCACCCGCAGAGGTGGAAGAGGCCGCCGGGCAGCGGTGGAACTGCCAAGCGGCGGTCCTGGCCGACGGTGCGGACCTCAGCCCCGGCGCCGCCAATATCACGCTGAGCAGCCACATCCGCCTGTGGGAGAGTGTCCGCGACCTGACGGCCAAGGCTCTCGGCTCATGGTGCGATGCTTCGGTCTCACAGACCCTGGAACGCGCCGGCAGCAAGAGTGGTGTCCGACTCGACGACGACGAAGTACGCCGGCAGTTCGGAGAGGTGATCCGCTGCCGGTTGGTACCCACGCTTCAAGCCCGCCGGGCTGTGGAATCTCTGGCGGGTCAAGGACTCGAGGCAGGTCTATGGGGAGACGGCTGGGAGACTCACACTTCGGTCTCGGGCCTGGTTCGAGGCGCGATACCGGATGCCGCCGGTCGTAACCTGATCTTCAACTCGGCCCCGGTAGTGGTCCTGCCTGTCTTCCGGGACGATACCGCCCGGATTGTGCTGGAATGCCTGGCCGCCGGGAGCTGTCCCGTCATTCGCACCCCGGAGAGGCCGCTGGCTGACCTGCATCCACAACTCTGCGAAGTGCTCAGCACCGTGCCCGGCGCGGCGTCGCCGCGGGAGATGGCTTCATTGGCCAAAGAGTTGG
>JANQGB010000249.1 GCA_028277545.1 Phycisphaerae bacterium
AGCCTGGCCAGGCACCAGGCCGAGCTGCTTGAAGCCCGCGAGCTGAGCGCCATTGGCGAGTTATGCACCAACGTGGCCCATGGCCTGCGCAATCCGCTAGCGGGTATCAGGGCGAGTGCCCAGTTGGCAGAACGCCAGGCCACCGATGCTGAGAAGGTCCAGGCACTGATCGGCGACCTGGTGAGTGAGGCCGACCGGATGGACCAGCGTATCGTCAAGCTCTTCGAGTTCGCCAAGCCGCTGACGCTGCATCGCGACTGCATGACGTTCGGAGAATGGGCTCAGGCCGTGCGAGCCGAGACCGACCTGCTGCTGCGCCGGCGCGACGTGAGCCTGGCCGTGGACGATCAGACGCGCGGGCACCACTGGTGTATGGACCGGGAGAAGATGGTCAGCGCACTCTCTGAACTGGTCACTAACGCCATCCACCACAGCACCGGCGGCGGCCGCGTTACCCTGCGCGGCGTTTCAGCGACTCAGCTCGGCGGAGAGGGGCCGCAGTTGGACGTGCAGGTCATCGACAAGGGGGCGGGCATGTTGCCCGACTCTGCCAGGCAGGCCTTCGAACTCTTCTTCACGACCCGTCCGCAGGGCACGGGGATGGGTCTGGCTATCGTCCGTAGAATCGTTCGGGAACACAACGGCGAGGTGTCGCTGGAGAGCCAGCCGGGAGAGGGGACGACGATCACTGTTACCTTGCCTGCGCTTTGTCCGCGTGTTAAGGATCCGAACGCGGTGTGCCAATCCGAGTCTGGCAGCGATGCCGCCAGTAACTCAGATTCGTGATTCCGAAGCCGCCGCGTCCACCGCATCGGCTCGACCGTAACGAGCCGCGAACTTCAGTTCGCGCGGACGTCCGAACGACTACGACGCCGCCGTTACGCGTCGACCACGAACGCCGGAGACTCTGACGCACTACACTACGGACCGGCGACATATCCCAGACTGCGAAGCCGCTTGAGTTCCTCGGCCGACAGCGTCACGACCGGCGCGTCGTCCGGGCGCGCGGTGCTGACAGTGGATCGTTTGCGTTCCTCTAGCTGCCGCATCAGCCTCTGAGCCACCGGAGTTGACGCGTCGAAGATGTTGCGTTGCTCTCCAGGATCGTCGACCAGGTCGAACAGCTCGTAACCCGGCGTCACCGGCACGCCCCGCTTGTTCAGGCCGATGTCATTTGTGTGTATGAGCTTGTACCTGGCGTCGCGAACGTACTGCTTGCGGTTGAACCGGCGGTTCTCGCCAAACACCAGCGTATCCTCGGGCGCCGGCGTACCGCCCTCCATCAGCTCGTTTCGATCCCGGCCCTGAAACGTCGATGGTGCAGCGAGACCGAGCCGGCCCAGAATCGTGGCGGGGATGTCAATCAGTTCCACCGGGCTGGTGACCACACGCCCCGCCTGGGCGCCACCTGGAAGTCGGACGATCAAGGGAACATGCACGACCTCATCGTAGAGCGTCCACTGATGCCCCTCCATCGAGCCGTGCTCGTCAAACTCCTCGCCGTGGTCGCTGGTGAAGGCGATCAGGCAGTTGTCCAGGCCGACGGTGGCTTCTATCGCGTCGAAGAGGCGACCAAGGTGGGTGTCCGTGTAGCGGATCTCGCCGTCGTACAGCGCGGTCACGTGCTGCAGCTCGCGGGCTCCAATCCGCTTCGGCCGGTGATGCAGCCCCTTGATGTACTTCCTGAGCCAGCCGAACGTGCCCTTGGCGGGTCCGTGATAGCCCGGGTCAAACATCTTGTCCAAAGGCGAGGGGGGCTCGTAGTTGATGTGCGGGTCAAAGTAGTGCACGAACAGGAAGAACGGGCGGGAATGGTCCCGGTTCAGCCACTCAATCGCCCGGTCCGTGACCTGCTCAGCCTTGAACGCTGAACTGGTCGCGGAGTCAACCAACTCTGGCGGCGGCAGCAGCTCATTGAATTCATTGAATCCGCTGGCGAAGCCGTACTTCCGGCCCAGATACACCCAGGATACGAACGCGGCGTTGTAGTAGCCTTCCCCGGAGAGCGCTTTCGCCAGTGTCGGAGTGCCCTCCGCCAGCGCGTGCTCTCCCTCCTCGACGCCGTGAACGTGCGGATACTGCGAGGTCATAACGGACATGTGCGACGGCAAAGTCCACGACGCCTGGCTGAAGGCATTCGCGAACCGCACGCTCTGACGAGCGAACTCGTCAAGCCTCGGGGAGGTCCGGGGAGCATACCCGTAACAGCCCAGGTGGTCGGCCCTTAGCGTATCAACCGAGATCAGGATCACGTGCGGCCGGTCGGGCGCTTCGGACTCTGCGGCTCCCTCGGTGGGCTCCGAGGAGCCATAACGCTGGACGCCGGCTCCGAGAACCAGCGCTACAACGATTGCCACGACGGACCATCTCAAGAAGCGTGCTAGCAATGATGATTCCGTTCGTTCTGTTGGATACCGCGAATCCAGGCGCGTACCGTCCAACTCAGGGCTGGTTC
>JANQGB010000258.1 GCA_028277545.1 Phycisphaerae bacterium
AAGGAGACCAACCGGCTGGCGGCGCTTTCCACCGAGTTGTCCCGCCTGGGAGCGAGCGTCGATATGCACGCCGACGGTCTGACCATTCACCCGGCTTCCGCGATTACCCCCGCTGCCATCGACACTTACGACGACCACCGCATGGCCATGAGCTTCACGCTGGCGACGCTGGCTGCGGACGGCATCACCATCAATGACCCAGGCTGCGTCTCCAAGACCTTTCCCGACTTCTTCGATCGCTGGCAGGCCATGCTGGGCGGCAAGTAGCAGCCTCCATAATCGGAAAGCGCTCTAACCATATCCTGCATAAGATGTTACGCCAAGCCACAGGGTCGCCGGCGTTCCCGACACACCCAGTCTGGCTTGCGTCTCTCAAGGCCGGTCGTCCAGGTGTCCGATAAAACCGCTACGAGGGAAATCGCCGCGCCTGGCGCGGACGGGTGAACGTATGGCTGATGTACTGGACCAATCAGAGGTTGATGCGCTACTCGCGGCCGTCGACGCCGGAGACCTTGACGACGTCTCGCAGCAGGGTCGGCGTCAACAGGTCGTGGCCAAGGACGTTCGCACCTACGACTTCAAGAGACCTGAACGGGTCAGCAAAGACCAGATGCGAGCCCTGGAGGGCATCCACGAGGGATTCGCCCGGAACCTGGGTGCCTCGCTCTCCGGCTTCCTGCGCACCATCATCGAGGTCAGGGTGGCCACTACCGAGCAGTTGACCTACAGCGAGTTCATCCACTCGCTGCCCAACCCCACCAACTTCAACCTGCTCAACTGCGAGCCGCTCGAGGGGCAGATGTGCCTGGAGATCAGTCCGCTGATCATCTACCCGATCATCGACCGCCTGCTGGGTGGCTCCAGCGCCGAGCTGTTCATCCCGCAACGCCCACTGACCATGATCGAACTTCGCCTGGTCGGGCGAATCACGGGCCGGGCACTGGCCAGTCTCACGGAGGTGTGGTCAAGCCTGGTCAAGGTGGAGTTTAGCCTGGCCGAAGTCGAAAGCAACCCGCACCTGGTGCAGATCGTGGCACCCAACGAAGTGGTGGTGGTCATCGGCTTCGAGATCAAGATGGGGGCCCGGGCAGGCACCATGAGCCTGTGTATCCCCTTCAACGTGATCGAGCCCGTCATGGGCAAGCTGGCCACACAGGGGTGGCTGGCCTACCAGCGCCGGGCCGCTACCGAGGACCGGACCGCGGACATCGCCGACATGCTTGACGGGGCAGCCGTTGAGGTGCAGGCCTACCTGGCAGAAACAGTCATAACCATCCGCGAGCTGATGAACCTCCAACCCGGAGACATACTTCAAACCACCAAACCATCTACCGATCCAGCCACGATCCAGATCGAAGGCCGCAACAAGTTCCACGCCTTGCTGGGCCGTCACAAGGAGAACCGGGCGGTCAAAATCACCGGGGCGGCGCCGGAGGAGGATAAGCTTTAGAAACGCTGAAACTTCGAAACGCCGAAACGCCGAAACTGAAAAACGTCAAAAACCAACAAGTCAAAAAGTCAAAATCAAAACTGCGAAACTGCGAAACTGCAACGCGGCAGAGCGTCGAAACGGCAAAGCCGCGAAGTGGCAGGACGGTGGGGCTCTAGACTTCGGCATTCGTGGCGGCAAGAACCTGCAAATTGCGACTCATGGATTCCATGCTGGTGGACTCTGCGGCGGAGGGGGTCACGACGGCGCGTGATTGCTACTCTCCCTTGGTTGCCACTCTGATGTCGCTGCGCGGCTGACTGTGCTGCCGCTGCGCGGTTGCGTGGCTGACTGAGCGTGGCGTCCGGGCCCTCTCCGTGGCGTCTGGGCCCTCTTGGGCCGGCGCGCCGACTTCTCTGCCGTGTGCTGACGCCGGTCGCCTCTCTCCTCTCTCCTCACTCCTCTCTCCAGTCTACTGTATTCTGCCTCCTGCCTCCTGCCTTCCGCCTATCCCCTCCCGTTCTCGGACGATGCCGTTGGCTCTCCCGTTGATGCAAGTCACTACGACCGCGTTAGTTGTATAATATTGTCGGTTTTTGCTTGCGGGTGGTGCGTCCGCGGGCTACAATAAACGACAAGTTTCGGGCGCTTGTAGGGCGTCAAGCGGTTTTGTCTGTGTGGTCCACGTCGTATCAATATCAGCGCCCGAAACAACCGCGCTTCGGAGGAGCGCGACGAACACAGCTCATGCTCACGCGATGATCCTTGTCTGCCGTTCCGACGGCGGTATGGTCGGGTTGGTTCTGCAGCAGGCTCGTGTGGGGCTTGGTTGAAATGTAATCCTGATGGCTCGCGGATGGTGGTGAGCGTTTGCTCGCTGCCGTCCGTGGACTGTGCCGCGCCGGCCCGCAAGCGCGGAGGGTGCATGCGGGGGTCGACGGCGAGGTAGGGCGGCCATGATGTGGGCTGACGCTCGCGTTCTGTGGATGCGCCGGTAGCGGACGACCGGCTGCGTCAGCGCAGGGCGTGTATACTCTGAAGCCACTGACAAGCCCGCGCCTCGGAGCCTGCCAGGGGCGGCTCCGGGGCGGGGCTCCTTTTTTGCGCCAGACCGCCGCTGGCGGTACCGGGCGCCGTTTTGTCAACACGTCAAGTGCAGTGCCTCAAGACTCTCGGATCGTAACGAGCCGCGAACATAAGTTCGCGCGGACGCCCGAACCGTAACGAGCCGCAAGCTTCAGTTCGCGCGGACGCCCGAACCGTAACGAGCCGCGAACTTCAGTTCGCGCGGACACCCAATCGTCGGTGACGCAGCCTCTTCGCGTCGACCAACAACACGTGCAACTCTGAGGCACCGCACTCGCGAACCGATCGCTGACTGGGCGCGGTGCGGTTAGCTGGCACGTTGGGGGGCACAATGATCGCGTTCTTCAGCGCTTCGTGGTTCGGGCCATTTGCAGGCCCTCCGGGTCTTTTGCGTAGCGCCGAGCGATCTGTGGTGTGATCTGACCGGTGGCCACGAGCCGTTCGAGGCTATCATCCAGGGCGACCATTCCGTCACGCCGGCCCGTTTGAATAGCTGATTCCAGGGACTCAACTTTGCCTTGCCGGATGCCGGCCCGGACTACGTGATTGGTGGTCATAACCTCCAGGGCGAGCACGCGCTTCTTGCCCTCTTCCTGGTTGGGCAGCAAGTGCTGGGCTATGACGTACCGCAGCGACAGCGAAAGCTGGGTCCGCACATCATCCTGGGCGTCGTACGGAAAGAGATCGGCAAAGCGAGTGACCGCTCCCTTGGCGTCCTGAGTGTGCAGGGTGGTGAGGATGAGGTGGCCGGTCTCGGCGGCGGAAAGGGCCATCTGGGCTGTCTCGCGGTCGCGAATCTCACCCACCAGCACCACGTCAGGATCCTGTCGCAGGCCGTACTTGAGGCCGTCGTAGAAGCTGCCCACATCCGTGCCCACCTCGCGCTGGGTGATGAGCGTGCGTGCCTGCCGGGAGAAGACGTATTCGACGGGCTCCTCGACGGTGATGATGCGATATCCACCCTCTTGGTTTAGTTGCTCGATAAGAGCGGCCAGGGTGGTCGATTTGCCTGATCCGGTAATGCCGGTGATGATCACCAGGCCATTGGTCAGGTGCATGATCCGGTCGGCCAGTTCCTTCGGAAAGCCCATCCATTCGAACGACGGGATCGCGTCGGGGATATATCGCAGGCAGGCACAGAGCTCTCCCTGGGCCCAGAAGACGTTAGTGCGGAAGCGGCAGGTTCTCCCGTTGCGAACCAGCGACACGGAGCAATCGAAGTTTCGCAGCTCCTCAATACGGTTGGCAGCGTCCTCGGGAAGGAGGGACGCGATCATCCCACGCGTCTGACTCGACTTGAGCGGGCTGCCGCCGGTCGGCGCGGCCAATCGTCCGTGAATGCGATAGGTGGGTGGATAGCCCGGGACCAAGTGCAGGTCTGATGCCTCGGCCTGGACCATATTGTCGAGGAGTCCGGCCAGCCCCGAGTCGATGCGTTCGTCCACCGCGTTCATTCGTCCTCTCCGTGTCCGGGTCCAGCATTGTACACCGCGTACACTGCCTGGTTGCAAGGGCCAGGCCAGTATAACCCGGCCAGTAGCCGACCACCCGGGGCGGGCTGCGCGCTTCAGCCTGCGCGGGCGTTTATCGCAGATGAGCGCCTCGTGTGATAGGAGCGTCCGCGCGGATCGAAGTCCGCGGTTCGATAACGACTTGTTGTCTGCAATCGTGCGCCGTCGATTGATTCACAGCCTCAGCCTTCCGCCTGTCGCGATACAACTCCTGACAAGTTCCTTGTGGGGTCGGTGCCGGCGGCGCATTTAATCTGGTGTAGAGGGCGTGGATCCCGCCCGGGAGCTCCCTGGATGACGTCGTCAGGCTTGCCGGTTTCTGTGGCCGCTGCATCGCGCAGCTCGGTCGATGAGCGTGACCGCGTAGAGCGGGCGCTAGAGTTGCATACGCCGGCACTGTACCGCTACCTGGTGGTCCGTGCTGGCGGTGACGTTCACCTGGCCGATGACCTGATGCAGCAGTTGTGGTTTCAGGCCGGCAGCGCCGGAGCTAACGTGCCTGATGACGAGTTGGAGTTCTGGTTTCGTGGCGTGGCCCGGAACCTGGTTCGAGCTCACTGGCGGCGGCAGCGAAACCGCCCGGCAGAGGTGCCTCTGGCCGACGCGGCTCTGGCGGCTCAACTGGCTGATCGACTGAGCGCCGAGGAGTTGCCGCCCCAGGTGCTGGAACGCAGAGAAGTCCGGGACCAGTTGCTGCTGGCGATTACTTCACTGGGCAGCCTGGACCAGGAACTCATCGTTGGCCGGTACTTCCGCGGCCTGCCCCTTGCGGAGCTGGCCAGGGAGGCAAGTATGAGCCCGCGGGCGGTGGAAGGACGTCTGTACCGCGCCCGCCGGACGCTACAGGAAGAGTTAAGGGAGTTGGATTCCTGAGGGGGTCTGCTCATGTGCGAGAATCAAGAACAACACGATGCCCAAGTGGACCGGAACCTGCAGATGGTTGGCCGGAATCTCGAATTGCCGGCCGGGCCGAGCGCTTCCCAGCGTACGCGTTGGAGGCGATCGCTGCGACCGGACCCGGTTTGGCGTCTATCCAGAGGAGTGCGATTCATGAGGAATCATAGGATTCTAACGTTGGCCGGGGCGGGTTCGGCTGCTGCAGCGTCGTTGGCTATCTGGGCATTCCTGTTTGCTCCCTCACCGACCTCCACGGTCGAGGCGGCCACTGTCTTCGCCAGCTTCAAGGAGGCGCTGGGTAGCGGCTTCCAGGTCGAGTTCGAGAATGTCGGCGCTGACGGTGTCCGGGTCGATGGCAAGGTGGTGGCGCTGTTCGACCGCACCGAGCCTGCCGCGGGGTCTGCTCACCTCCGGCCGAGCGTAGTCTACATTGAGGCCCACGCCGTGGCCGACGACGCGGCTAAGCCCGACGTTGCCGGCCTGGATGTGGACGCCGCTGTGGCTCTGGTCCCCGGCAGGGAGTGGGCCTACGTCAAGCTTGGCGGCCTTCCACAGCAGGCACTGCAGGAAGAGCCGATTCTGTTCGGCCTTCAAGGTCTGGCACGGAATGGTCTGCTGTTGGACCTGGACGGCATAATGGAGGAGGGAGGGCCCCTAGCCAACATATTCGAACAGGTGCACGTCAGCGCGGTGGCCACGGGTCGCGGCGGCCATGCGTCGGCACCCAAGACCGACGTCACCGTCAAGGGCGAGGTGACCATCGGCGCTACGGTGCCGCCCGGCGAGGACAGCGGGCGTTCTGAGATCGTGGTTCGCGTCGACGGACCGCATTCGGGCTCGCTCGCGGAACATCATGATCACATGGCCGAGCACGTCAGGCAACATCACGAGCAGATGGCCGATCACGCCGAGATTCATGAGGTCCTGCTGCGTCTGTTCACCGGCTCGGCCACGTCCGAGGACCTGGACCGCCTGGTCTCGCACCTCGAAGCGGCGGCTACGTCGGTGAGCCTGGAGGCGATCGAGCCGGGGCTGCACGTGCTGACCGCGACCGGATTCCACTTCGACCAGGACCCGGAGGCTCAGGAGTGGCTCGGAGAGCTGGTATTGCAGATTGCCTATCGCGACGGCGTCGGGCTGGTGTGGGCAACACTCGAGCACGTCGGCGAATATGACGGCACGATCCGGTTCGAGATGACCGACCTGACCATCGATGACGAGTTGTTCGACCGCAGCCGTTACCTTCAGGACGGCCGAGTCAACCGCTTCAACGCCAGTCAAATCATGTCCATGGTCGGTCCGCACACTAACATACACATTGAGACGGGCGAGTCTGACTGACCGGCCCTTTACCCGGGCCTCCAAGGCGGGCAGACCAGGACTGATACTGAACACAAACGGCGAGTGGCCTGTCGGCCCTCGCCGTTTTGCGTTGGCTGCCCGCGGTCACCACGTGTTCGACTTCATGACACATGGTGGCCTTGGCGAGTTGCGATCAAGAGTACCGCTTACCGTTTCGCGCCGGGTTGACGCCTGCGTTCAGGGATTGATTCCCGGTCGGCTGTTTGTCGTCTGCTGTCCGGCGTGATACAATGGCTTCCAGCGTCGATACCCGGGAAGATTGCCGCAGACTGCCGTGCCGGTACGCACGTCCGGGCGCCCCTGCGCTCGTGGTGCTGTTCCAACGCTGATACGTACCTGCATGAGGCTGGGCGTGTACGCGGCAATAGACCGTGGATGGAGGGAAACACGTCGTGACGGGGGGCGGTCGGTCTGGTGCGGGCACCGCGGCGTCACGGGCAAGTCCTGATCATTTCATAATGGAGCGAGCAGATGACAAGAGCCAACCCACGACGGCAGCTTTGGATGTGGCGGGTGTCCGCTGTTGCAGTTCTGACCGTGTGCGCAGGCGTCGGCTGGTCGGCGAGTGTCGCCCAGGGACCGGCGGCGAATATCGCGGAGGACCCGATCCAGGTTGAGCTGAGCGACCTGGAAGTCGTCAATCGCTCACCGGCTATCGTGCTCGATGTTGACGCGGGCCACCTCGACATCGAGCCGGCACCAGGCCAGGTTCGCCGGGTCAGCGTGTTGGTGTACCTCGAGCCCGTGCGGGACGGCGACCGGGCAACTGCCGACGCCAACCGGGCGGCGGTACGCAACTTCGCGGCGGTCAACGAGGGAGTTGTCCGTTATGAGTACAAGTTGCTGCCGGACGTGCTGAACCTGCGCGACATTCCGGTCTCTGAGTTGGACAACCTGGCGGAGATGCCGGGCGTGGCGCGGGTGGAAGAGGACACCTACGACATCCGCATCAACCTGCATGACAGCACGTCGCTGGTAAACGGACTGCAGAGTCAGCTTGGTGCCGCGGGCTTGTCCGCCGACGGAGCTGGAGTACGGGTGTGCGTGGCCGATACCGGCATAGACTCAGATCATGTCATGTATGCAGATCGGATCGATGCATCTGCCGGCTACGATTTCTACAACAACGACTCCAATCCCGAGGACGACATGGGCCACGGCTCGCATGTGGCCGGCATCGCCCTGGGCGGCACGGGTCTGACGGTCGATTTCGGCTGCGTCGGGTCGGAGCCGTTCCAGGGCGTTGCACCGGAGGCTACGCTGATCGGTGTCAAGGTCCTC
>JANQGB010000277.1 GCA_028277545.1 Phycisphaerae bacterium
GAGGACTTCGGGCACGGACCGGGCGAGAGGGTTGTGACCGACCTCGACAAGGCGTGGCACGGTATTCACTTCCTGCTGACCGGCAGCGCCTGTGAAGGAGAATCCCCCTGGTGCTACTTGCTTCGCGGCGGGCAATACGTCGGCGACGTGGACGTCGGCTACGGCGCCGCGCGGGCCCTGTCAGCCGCCGAGGTGCGGGATTGGGCAAACGCGCTGGCGACGCTTCCGGTGTCAGACTTTCGCGCACGATTCGACGCCGAGCGCATGGTGGCCAACGACATCTACCCGGACTTCCGGGATCGCGCCCCTGAAGACGATGACACGCTCGGGTACCTCGAAGAGTACTATTCGGTCCTGCGGGAATACGTCGTGGCGGCAAGCCAAAACGGCATGGGCTTGCTGATCGACATGAGGTAGCAGGTTGTCCTCGTGGGTCGAACCGAACGGTGTGTCCCGGATCCACCAGCCGGCGCGCTCAGTCTGCTGTGGGTGGCAGTGCGGTTGGTGCACTCCCATACCCTCCCGTTGGCCTTCACCGGCCTGCTCCCAGGTACCCCAGCCTGCCGGGGAAAAAATCCTATTCCTAACATTGACCAAACATAGGCCGGGGTGTATATTGGCTCTGTCGATGGATCGGGGACAGATCTGGCCAGGGATTTTCGAAGGCCGAGCGATTTGACAATGTGACCTCTGCCGATGCGTAATAGCGGCAGGGCTGCCGGTCAGCGTGTGCCTTGAGGGGGCGACGCGCGTCGCCACCGGGCATGCGGGGACCATGGTTTGTGACAAGTCGAGGCGTCTTATCACTAAATGGAGAAACGAGATGGCTACCAGAGTAATTGGCTACTTACTGGTTGCGGTGCTGGGGGCAGGGGTGTTGGCGTCCACGCAGGCGCTGTCCCAGGAGGGGGCGGAGCCGCCCATGCCGGACATGGACGCAATGATGAAAATGTACGAGAAGTTCAACGCCCCGGGACCGGAACACGCTCGTTTCAAAGAGGCGGTGGGCAGCTGGCACACCGAGGCCAAGGCCTGGATGGGCCCCGGCGAGCCAACCGTTTCCACTGGCACCAGCGAGATGTCATTGATCTTCGGGGGGCGCTACCTGAGGGAGGATTTCAAGTGCTCGATGATGGATCGCCCGTTCCAGGGCCTGGCCCTGACCGGATTCGATAACCACAAAAAGAAGTACGTGTCAGTGTGGCTGGACACCTTCTCGACCGGCCTGTTCACCATGGAGGGCACCTACGACGAGGTCACCAAGACCACGACGGCCTTTGGCGAGTACGACGATCCGTTTATGGGCCACGCCAAGATGAAGCACACCATGCGCGAAATCACCAAGGACAAATACGTCCTGGAGATGTTCCGCATCGGACCTGACGGCAAGGAAGCCAAAGAGATGGAGATCACCTACACGCGCCAGCGCTCCTGAGCGGGCGCCGCTGGCCGTACAGCAGGTGGCGTAGCATCTGGCGCCTGTACCGCCAGGTACAGGTGTCGGCTGCCGCGCCGCTGATCCGAGTTGCGCCGTGTTCGCCGGAAGTCTCCGGCAGGACGGCCTGACCAGACACTTACGGAGATCCTGTCATGACGGCAAAAGACGTAATACAGAACAGCATCAATATGGGCCACGAGGTGCTGACGGCCTACCTGAACGACTTCGGCGATGCGGATCTGCTCATCCGCCCCGTGCCGGGGGCTAACCACATTGCCTGGCAGCTTGGCCACCTCATAACGGCCGAACACCAGATGATGACCGACGCCGGTTTCCGAATGCCTGCCCTCCCCGATGGTTTTGCCGAGTCTTACACCAAGGAAACTTCGT
>JANQGB010000295.1 GCA_028277545.1 Phycisphaerae bacterium
CACGACATCGCCGACCGGCCGGTGAAAGCCTGCCGTCGGGCCGTAGCGGGTCACCAGCGAGGCCGGGGCGTCCTCCGGCTCGCCATGGCAGTGGATGCACCTCTCCATCATGCGCCTGGCACGAAAGAAAGCCGTGTAGGGCTTGCCGTGGATGCTGATGTCGCCGATCCAGTGGGATTCGTCCGGATTCTCGTTGAAGTAGTTGATGATATCGAGTTCTTCCGGACCGGCGAGATTGGCCGGATTGCGCGGATTGTCGGAGGAGAACTTGATCACGTAGTCCGGGAAGTCCTGCTGGACGTCCTCGAAGATGCTGCGCGCCACATACGACGTGGACATGGTCTCGGGTACGAATTCATCATCGCCGAGCAGTTCCTGCATCCGGGGGCGAATCTGTTCGCCGACGTACTTGCGGATGGCGATGTCGAACGACAAGGCCAGCTTGGCCTGCTGCTGCATCAGCGTCTCGGCCTGTGCCTTGCTGGCTGCCCAGGTCCGATAGATCGCCAGGGACGAGAAAGCCAATACGAACAGGCCGACCCCCAGCGAGAACTTTGCGCCGATGCTTCTCATCACTGACTCTTGACCGTCTGATCCATGCACGAGGGTGCGACGGGACCGCCCGTGCAGGCTTCCGCACCTGCCCTCCCGGCTCTCTCAGTGATGCCGGGCTCTCGCTCCAGTCCTGAGGCGGCCAGATCAAAGGGCTGCGGCTCCCCGGCCTTGCGCGCCATCTCGTTGACCTGGTGCTTCAGCTCGATCATCCGCTCCTCGCGCCCTATGGCCAGCCGGTTGAACTGTTCCAGCTCGGCCATATTCTCCTGAAGCCGTCTTTCGGCCTCCTTGCGGTCGCTGATGTCGACAAAGCACTCCAGGAGCAGCTCCTCCCCGTCCAGCGTCACGGGGGTGACTGTCTTGAACACCGCAATGGTCTGCCCCTGGCTGGTCCGCAGAGTGCGCTCCGCGCTGTCAGTCTCCTGGCCCACCTCGGTGATCGGACAGCGGTGTGCGTCGGAGTGACAGAAGAACTCGTGACACCGTCTCCCCACGACCGCTTCCCGGGGAGCGCCGATCATACGCAGTGCCATCGGGTTGGCTTCGATTACCCTGCGACTGTGGCCGTCTATGACCATCACCCCGGCCTGGATAGTGTCGAGAATGCACTGCAGGCGTTCCTCGCTCTCGCGCAAGGCCTTCTCAATCCGTTCACGCTCGGCCATCTGCCGTTCGAGCGTCGCGGTGCGACTTCGCACCCTCAATGCCAGCCGCCGATTGACGAAGCACAGGACGCTGATGCCCAGCCCGGCCAGCAGGACAGCAAGGCACACCGCCTGGGCAGCAGCCAGTTCCCCCTCGATCGGTGCCCGGATCGACTCGATGGCCCGGATGTTGCCAGACCCTTCGTCGAATCCACCCATCTCCGTGTATAGGGACTGCAGTTGGGGAGGGGCGTCCTGGCGGTCCCCGTGGCACCTCAGGCAAGCATCCGTCGTTTCCAGGAAGGGACGCGCGTAGTACAGGTACTTCTGCCCATCCAGCTCGACGATCTCGCGGTATTCGGTCAGGTCCCGGTTCGACTGGAACAGCTCGATCAGCTCTACTTCGAGTGAGTCGGCTGCGTTCACAGGGTTGCGGGGATTCGTCGCCGCCATCTTGTAGTATAGCTCGGTCCAGCCGTCCGCCTTACGTACCTCGTTGAGGTAGGCGTGCATGTTCCTGACCATGTAGGAAGAGGACAGGAACTCGGGTGAGTAGAACCTGTTATCTACGTAGCCCAGCTCCTTGGCGTTGTAGAACGCCGGATGGGCGTCACGCTGGACGTAGAGGTGGACCGCCTGGTGATATGACATCAGGTTCCGGATCTGGTCTTCTGCCTGCCCGATAGCGTAGTCCCTGGTCTGCTGGTACAGAATACCGCTGGCCAGTCCCGCCAGGAGAACCGCACAGGTGAACCAGATCCATGCTCCGCGATGCCGCGTCCTCTCGCCTTGCACGGGCCGATGCGACCTCATGTGGGGACTTCCTCTTCGTACGTGGATCGGGAACCCGCCATCCCGCCTCGGCGATCAACACGCGGCGTCCATCGGCTTCCCATCCTGTCAACTGACACGGCCCCGCCGCTGCTCGCAATACGACCTGCCAATCGGCGACATGCAGCGCCCTCAGCCGCGGGCGTGCAGCCGGAGTGGCGCCTGCGGACGCAGCACCGGCGACCAGGCATGCGGTCGCTTGCGGCGCGCAGTCAACCGCGCAAAACGATCGGCGCACGCTGTCCCAGCGTCTCCATCGCTATATCGGATCGAGCGGTCTTACGCCTGAGGCAAGATGCGTTGGCGCTGTCTCAATGACAGCAGCACCCGATAAAACACCGTACTCGGCCTGGATGCATCTGTGATGACCGGAACGTTAAAGCTGCGGGGTGATGTTCTCGGGCCCAGTTGCCCCTGGTCCTGCCAGCTACCGACCGTTCCGCTGAGCCTCGGTGTCGAGATCTATGATGTTGCGGAAGCGGTCTTTGAAAGGATCCTCGCTCTTATGCGGGGCCACGAAAGCGCGATGATCGCGGCCGCGCCCGGGCTTGGCTTCCCAGCGACGGATACGGAAGTCCATCTTCAGGTCGTTATGCAACCAGGAGACCAGCACCCGCCCGGGCAGGTGCGGTCCGTCCCGGTAGGCGGGTTTGTGGTCGCTCAGCCGGGAATCCATCAGTACCCGCCCCAGATCGTCGCGATAGAGGATTCTTCGGACGAGCCGAGGCTCGTAGCGATCCAGCCAGTACTCCTTGCGGATCACGCCCTGGTCGTCCGGCGTGTAAGCAAGGAAAATGAGCTGCTGAAACTCGTCAACGATGCGCTGCACCGGCCCTTCAGGACCATACGTGTCGCCGGGCAGGCTGTTGATGCCCAGGGCTTCGATCACCAGGTCCGACCGCAAGGGCATCGAGGTCAGGGCTTCGCCCGTCAGGGCCGCATACGTGCCGTGGCGGTAGGTGTTGTCGTCCTGCTTGATGTAGAACCAGTAGTCCTCGTCGTTGGAGCCCAGCCGAAGTTCTTCGGTGCCCAGCCCGGATTTTGCGCTGAGGTAGGTGTGTCGGGGGGCGATAACGTGAAAACTGGACTGCGGCAGGTCGAAGTAACGGTGCCGTCCTCGGTCATCGGTGAACTGGATATTGAGCCATCCGCTGGCCTTGAGGCAGGAAGTGATCCTGGCGTTGTTGGCGTTGACGATGCCGATGGCGTCCTGCATGGCGATAGGTTCGAGCGGTGGCTTGGCCGGCGGGGGGCAGCCGGTCAGGCAGGTCAACAGCATCGCGACTGGAAGAAGTCTACGCATTCTCTGCCGTATCCTCGCTGCTGGTCGGTTCCGGTTGCCCGGCTGACTCCGGCTGGCCGGGATCGGCGCCCGGTGCCTGGTCGGCGTCGTCGATGGCCGCGTCGCCGTGCAGAATGGCGCCCAACTGCTTGGCCACGTCGTCGATCTGTTCGTCCGTGAGGTGTGGATTGAACACGCTGTGCTGCCCGCCGGCGGCGTGCTTGCCGATCAATCGCATCTGCCAGTACTCGGCCTGGTCCTCGTGCCTGGTCTCTTCGTACTTGAGCAGGCGCTTGCGCATCAGGATCAGCGCGAGAACAAAGCGGAACTGGAGGCGGGCGGTTTCCGTCTCGTCTGCCAGGCGAATGAAGAAGTTCACCAGGACATCGTCGTCCACCAGCAGGCGCGTCTTCTTCTCTTCGCGAACGGGAACGCGAGTCTTGAAGTAGCAGTAGGTTTGATCTGGCGGGCCGTCCCAGGCGTCCAGCGTGTAGTCCGCGCGGCGGAACGTGTCGCCGTCCTCGAAGAGAACCGTGTAGTACTCCTCGCCTTCCGCCAGTTCTCTGCCGGTGACGGCGCATATGCCCGTCGACCTGCCGATTTCCCACTGCTCCATGAATTGACCTCACCAGCCGGGCAGGCAGCGTGGCGCCGACCGCACGCCGCACCGTCAATAGTCGAAGAACTGGTCCATGCGAGTGATGGCGAAAAGCTCACGCACGTTACGCCGCGCTCCGCGTACCACCAGCTTCCCCGGTTGCTTGGAAGCGCGATGAATGGCCAGCAGCGACCCTAACTGCCGCGAGCTCATGGCCGGCATGGTGTCCAGGGCAATCACCACTCGCTTGCCGGCCAGCCGGCCGCCGGGTTCCAGTTCGTTGTGGAACTTCTCTTCCTGGTCGATCGGCGGATCGACGCCGAGATCCTCCGGGTCCGCGAAGCGGCAGATGGCCTCTTCTTCTTGAAGGGTGACGATGAAGCCGGAGAGTTCGAACTCCTCAAGCATGGCCAAGTCTCGCTGGCAGGGCACCTTTGGATTCCGCGGGACGCACGCCCCATGGTGCCGATAATTGTCGTTCAAGGCGGTGAAGATCGCAAGACCCGCCAGCGGGTCCGAAACTTGGGCGCGGCCGGGTGTTCTTGTTGGCGTATCCGCTGTCAGTTGCCGATATCCGTAGCCAGTCACAGGTGGCGTCCGGGGTTCCGTCGCGCGGCGACCGGGTCTGCCGCCAGAATCGCGATCCGCAGTAGCAATTTTGGGAGACTCATTGCCATGACACTTCGCGCCCTTGCCATTCTCGGCCTGCTCAGCGTCTCTGTGATCCTGTTCGCCGGTTGCCAGACCTCCGGCGGTGGTGGCGGAGGTGCGAACGACGCGACCCAACCGGAGGATAATCCGGACACCGGCGGTGAAGAAGGGACCGGCGGCCAGACGGACGACGCCGACGGCGAGGGAACCGGCGGCGATGGAACCACTGGCGAGACCGACGACGGCCAGGGAAGCGGTACTGAAGACGGGAGCGAAGATCCAGGCGCGGAGGGCACCGAAGACGACCCCGCTGCCGACGAGGAAGAGCCGGAACTAACCGAGGAGCAGGAGGACGCCATCGAGGAGGTGGTCGAGGTGACCGAGTCTCTTGGCGCGGTGTTCGCCGTCCTGGCCGACGCCGATGCACCGGGTCTCGGCGAGGGGCCCATCGCCGGCGGCGACTGCCCCGTGATCACCTTCGACGAAGGCCAGATCACGCTCGACTATGGCGACGGCTGCAGTCCCATCCTCTACCCTGACTCAACCTTCAGCGGCTCGGTTACCGGCACGCTGGACGTCGATGAAGGCATGGTCGACCTGACCTTCGAGGACTTCACTGTCGACGGCGAGAGCGTCAGCGGCCATGTCGCCTTCTCGTACCAGAGCGCAGACGGAGTGAGCACGCTGGAGGGTGAGGTGGACCTTACCTTCGATGACGACGAGACGGTAACCGGCGATATGACCGTCGAGATCGACCAGACGACAGGTGAGATCACCATCGTGACCGCCGAGTTGGTATTTACCTACGGCGAGTTTACCGACGAGGTTACCCTGACCAACGTCCACATTGACTATGCCGAGAACGGCAACTTCCTGCCCGATGCCGGCACGGCCGCGATCACGCTCGATGAGCCGCCGCCGCCGGTTACCCTGACCGTGACCTTCACCTCGCAGACGCCGGTGGACGGCACCGTCACAGTCGGCATCAACGGCCACGAGGTTACGGTCAACCTGGAGGAGCTTCTCGAAGACGTCGAGGAGGGACTCGATGAGCTCGAAGACATAGACGCGGCGCTCTGATAGACCGGCAGCCAGGTCGTCGCACTTTCAGCCGTCAGCCCTGGTCCGCCAGGGCTGATGGCTGATTACTTACCCCATTCACCCCTACTCTTTGACAAACAGGTAATACAGCCGTCCCTCCGCCAGGGTGCGCCCGGCCAGGTCGCCGACTGCGTCGCCGGTACCCAGGAAGAGGTCGCATCGCCCCGGGGCGCGTATGGCGCCGCCGGTATCCTGATCCAGGGCGAAGGCGTGGTAGGTGCGCTCCACGATCTGATGGCCATTACGATCAGGCAGCCTGGTTTGCAGGAAGGCGATGGCCGCCCGGGGATACACGGCCTTGTCGGTGGCGATGGTTCGGTAAGGCGTCACCTGCTCGTTCAGGCTGCCGAAGGGCCCGCCACTGCGCGGCTCGAAGAATACGTAGCGCGGGTTGCGATTAGTGTAGAAGCGAATCTCGTTGGGATAGGTCTGGAAGAAACGAATCATGCTGGCCAGCGAAAGCTCGTTGGCGGGGATCTTGCCGTCCTGGACCAGCAGGCGCCCGACCGAGACG
>JANQGB010000441.1 GCA_028277545.1 Phycisphaerae bacterium
GTTTTACTGGCCAAGATCGGCCTCGACGGACACGATCGCGGCGTGAAGGTCCTGGCCCGTTCGTTTCGCGACGCCGGGATAGAGGTGATCTACACCGGACTCTGGCAGACCTGCGAAGCGACCATGTATGCTGCCATGCAGGAGGACGTCGACATAGTAGGTGTCAGCCTGTTGTCGGCGGCCCACATGACTGTTATGCCGGAGTTGCTGCGCTTTCGACAACAGCTCAACTTCGAGCACGTGCCGGTTGTCCTGGGCGGGATCGTGCCCGAAGCGGACCACGCGCCGCTACGAGACATGGGGGTAGCCGGCGTCTTCAACCCCGGCTCCAACCTGGACGACATTATTGCGGATCTACGGCGGCTGGCGTTGGACAAGCCGCACGTCGGTTTCGATGAAGCTCGGGAAGCTTACCTGCGCAAGGAAGATCTGGGCCTGTCCCGTCTCATCACCTGCGCCCAGTGGTGCGAATTGCCCGATGACTTCACTCCTCCCGGTGGTCACGCCACGGTGGTCGGGGTAACCGGGGCGCCGGGTGTGGGCAAGAGTTCGTTCATCGGCAAGCTGGCCGACGACCTGCGCCGCCGGGAGTTCAAGGTCGCCGTGGTGGCTATCGATCCGTCGTCGCCGGTCACCGGCGGGGCGCTGCTGGGCGACCGTCTGCGGATGATGCACGGCCAGCCGGATGCGGACTTCTTCGTGCGCAGCCTGTCGTCGGGCGACCGGCTCGGTGGACTCGGGCCCCAGTGCGAGCAGGTGGTGGCCTTGCTGGACGGCTACGGCTTCGACGTCATCCTGCTGGAGACGGTGGGGGCGGGCCAGTCCGACATCGCCGTCAGAGATCTGGCCGAGCACACCGCCTTGGTGCTCATGCCCCAGGCCGGCGACGCCATCCAGTTCTCCAAGGCGGGCATCATGGAGATCGCGTCGGCCTTCGTACTCAACAAGTGCGACCTGGACGGTGCGGACGCTACCGAGGCCCAGCTCAAGTCGTCGGTCGGAGAAGCCCGTCCCATCTGGCGGACCAGCACCACCCGCAACGAAGGCATCGAGCCCGTGGGCGACTGGGTGGCCGGCCTGGCCCGTCGCGAAGGCTGACCCACCGGAAATTCGTCGCTGCCAGTATTGATAAGCACCGCGCAACGTTCAAGCAGGTCTCAAGCCGCCCCGAGCGTTTATGGGTGCCCCATCCCTGTTGGGTGCCCCATCCCTGCGCAGCAGGGGTGGGGAATCCACCACCAGCAAATTCACTGCGGAGCGCTCACCCGCCGGGATTGGGTGCCCCATCCCTGCGCAGCAGGGGTGGGGAATCCGCCGTCAACGAAAACACTGCGGAGCACTCATCTGCGCTGCCGATCACTCTGGTGTGAGTCACGCGCCACAGGATCTGCACGTAATCCACGTCGAGCGAACGCGCCGCGGCCTGCTCTGCGCCGGCGCCTTGGCGATCGTGGCTGGCGGCGGCTGCGGCCCCTCGGATCCGCAGGCAGAGACGGCCTACCGCTACCGCGCCATGGGCTACGAGCCGGCGCGCGAGACGGAAGTGGTCGACTACGTCGGCAGCCCGGAGCGCGTGGCGAAGTTGCTCAAA
>JANQGB010000514.1 GCA_028277545.1 Phycisphaerae bacterium
CGCCTCACGGAACACCGCGACCTCGGCCTCCACCGGGAACTGCCCGGCCTGGACATTGTCCAACTGACCCGCCGCGGATCTCAGCAGTAAGCCTGCTACCGGCTTATAACGAGCCGCGGCGGGTCAGTTGGACAATGTCCAGGCCGGGCAGTTCCCGGTGGAGGCCGAGGTCGCGGTGTTCCGTGAGGCGGGCGAAGAGGTCGTCGCGGCCGGCGGCTGAGGATCGTCGGGCGATGAACCAGACGCTCTGGTCGGGCAGGTCCGCTAGCCTCCGCATCATTTCGTCAAAGGTTACGGGCTCGTCGGCGTAGTAACCGGCGAAGGTGTTGGCCTGGACACCTTCAGAGTACACGGGTGTCACCCGGCGGCGGCCGCGGAGATACTCGTTCAGCGCGAACCAGGCATAGTCGCGGTGGATGAAGGCCGGCTCATCCGCGGCCACCTCTTCAACCACGATCTCGGCGGTGGATCGGAAGTCCTCGACGATCAGGCCCCGGTCGGTGCCCGGCGGCCGCAGATTCACCAGCAGGGCCAACACTACCAGGCCCATGACTGGCCGGCGAACCAGCAGGGCGGCAAACAGGATCAGCAGCGCCGGTTGGGCGA
This sequence comes from Phycisphaerae bacterium, assembly GCA_028277545.1. Classification (GTDB taxonomy): domain Bacteria; phylum Planctomycetota; class Phycisphaerae; order UBA1845; family UBA1845; genus JANQGB01. The sequence continues at coordinate 607 of JANQGB010000514.1, forward strand.
CGATCGCGTACTTCACCTGGAAGATCGGCGTACCGACCTTCGACCACAGAAACGGGATGAGAATCGGCAGTGCCGTCCAGGCGGCAAGACCCCAGAGGTCACAGCGTTGAAGCGATGTCCCGGAGTGTGTGTCTCCCGAGCGAACCGGAGAGGGCGCAGCCGTGACAGGGCGCCTGCGGTAGATGAGCCAGCCCACGGCAGCCGCGCCGGCGAGCACGATCAGCGGCCAGCGCAACCAGCGTTCCGGCACCAGCATGTACTCGAGGCATGCGACCAGCCGCGGCCATGTGGGTTCTGATATCCAGTAACCCCCGAGAACCGTGCTTACCTGCTCGCGGAGGATTGGCACCCAGGGGAGGAACAGCAGTACCGTCAGTCCCAACGACGCCGCCCCCAGGACGGTGAGTCTTCGCCGGTGACCGCCCTCTACCGGTGCGTCGCGCCAGGCCGCCAGCAGCCAGACGGCGTGGGCTGCCCACACGAACCAGCCGTACGTGTGCACCCAGACCAGGGCCGCCATCGTCAGCGTGTAGCAGGCTGCGTCCCCGACTCGGCGCCGACCGATCAGTCGGCACACCAGTAGAGAGGCGAGCAGCGCCAGGAACTGGGTCAGAGCGTAGAAGCGTGCTTCGCGGGAGTAGGCGACTGCTAGGTTGCTGAAGGCCAGCAGCAAAGTGGCCGCGCACGCCACCCGCACGCCGGCCAGGCGCTTGCCCAAGCGGTACACCAGCCACAGCGAGCCAACTCCGAACGCGACTGACAGGGCCCGCATAGCCCCCGCAGACGTGCCAAACAGGTCAACCCAGAGAGACAGGAGAAAGTGGTATAGCGGCGGATTGGTGCCGGTCCGGCGGAGTTCGATCACCTCTGCCCAGTCGATCGAGGCGTAGAGAACGCTGAAGGCCTCGTCGACCCACAACGGACGGTGGCTCAGATTCCAGGCGCGGATAGCGACGGCTGCCAATACGCAACCGCCCATCAACAGGGTGAGCCAATTGGCAGCCAGTTGCCGTACCAGCGGACGGCCAGACTCCGCGGTCTCGGCGCGTGCGGCGGGGGCATCGGGTCCGCCCTGCTGTAACCTATTGTCTTGCATTGGCTAACATCCTGCCGCCTCAAGCTGGCCACCGCCAGGCCGGCTTGATTTGGGTCGATACAATACTTACTATTTGCCGAAAGGTATAGGCAGAGCCGCCGACCTGTACACTCTAACGGCGGTGCGGCAGTGAGGGTGCGCCCATGAGAGCGACAGATCGACGGATGTCCGGCTGGCTGACAGCGGGAGCGCTGTTCGGTGCGGGCTTGGCGCTGGCTGGTGTCGGCGAGGCTTACGGCCAGCAGTCGCGGGTCAATCTTCCCAGCCAAGGCCTGAACTCAACCATCAACATCGGCCGCCTAGGCGACACCGAGGTCCAGCGGCTCTACCGGGGCGGAGTTACCTTCGGCGGCGCCGGTGCCCCG
>JANQGB010000536.1 GCA_028277545.1 Phycisphaerae bacterium
GGGAACGCTTTCACTCGACGATACGGCGGATCGATGGATCGCTGGCTTCGGGAGCCCGCGGAAGCGACAGGGCCTGCCCGTCACGAGGGCGCCAACCGTGCGCGAATTGCTCGCTCATCGCGGAGGCGTCTATTCGCAGAAGCAGGAACTGTCGGCGTTACAGCAGCGCGCGATCAGAGACTGGCGCTTGACGCTGGCGGAATCCGTGGCGATCATTACACGGCAACCCCTTCGTGCCACACCGGGAAGTTCCTTTGCTTATAGCGGTGCCGGTTATTGTGTTCTGGGACGCATCGCTGAACTCGGTGCCGGGGAATGTATGGATCAACTTCTTCAGACGCGCCTGTGCAAACCGCTACGTTTACAGCGGACAACCTATTTTCCTGGACGCGACGAAGCCAACATTGCCGTTGGCGGGACGCGGTCAGGAGATCCTACCGCTGCGCCGCACCTGCTGGGCGGCGAGCTGCGACTTGCCCTGGTCGGAGGTGGCCTTTACTCGACCGCAGAGGAGACGGGCGCTTTCGCGCGGATGATCCTGAATGGCGGGCGCCATGGGCCGCAACGCGTCCTCTCCGCGCCTAGTTGGTCGGAGTTCGTCCGTCGGCAGTTCCCGGGAAAGCCGTATGGGCTGGGATGGACGTTGCGTGTCCAGGACGGCGAGACCGTCTCGCTCAGACACTTCGGCGCGCTCTACAGTTATCGCAGCATGCTGTTCATTAGCCTGGCCAAGGGTTATTATGTCGTCGCCCATTGGACGCTTGTCGATCCGAACGGTGAGGACATTCGACAGCAACTCCGCCGCATCGTGGATGGCTAGTGCCTCGGCGCTCGTCCCTCCACTCGGCAGCGCCGGCCACCGCTTCAGGTCGATCAAACGACTTCGACGCTGGGTGACGTTTCTTCCAAGGCATCACTCAAAGGCCACGGGATGCATGACATGGTGAAGACAAACGAGCCGCAATGGGTCGAGACGTCCGTCGACGACGGGATTGCCACCATCAGAATCCATCGGCACAAGGTCAACGCGCTGGTTCCAGAAGTCCTGGAGGAGCTTCGAAGTACGCTCGGGGCGATGGAGTCTGATAGTCGAGCGGTCATTCTGACGGGCACCGGCCCCTTCTTTTCGTTTGGATGGGACGTGCCGCACATGCTGAAGTGGCCACGCCCCCGGTTTGGCGCCTTCGTCTCCAGCTTCTGCGAGCTGTACCGTGAGCTGTTTCTCTATTCCAAGCCGGTAATCGCCGCCCTCAACGGCCACGCCGTCGCTGGAGGGTGTATGCTCGCCCTTGCGGCCGATTGCCGTGTCATGGCGAGCGAGAAAGCGAAGTTATCTCTCAACGAAATTACTTTCGGTGCGAGCGTCTTCGCGGGCTTCGTCGAAATGCTTCGCTTTCACGTCGACGGCCGTACCGCCGCGAGAGTGTTGAACACGGGTGAGATGTTGGATGCCGACGAAGCCACGGCTTTGGGGCTAGTCGACCGGGTTGAATCAACGGAACACGTCATAGCCGCCGCTCTGGAAATGGCAATACAGTTGTCCAAGAATCCGGAGACGTTCTCATCCATTAAGCGCCTCTTGCGGGGGGGCGTTGGCGAACGCATGGCCGCCCTGGAGCCGAAGTCGATCGAGGAATTCCTGGACATCTGGTACTCCCGCTCAACTCAAGAACAAATCGCCCGAATCACGATTCGCTGACTTAGTTGGTCCGAAATTGGTGGCCGCTTGCGCGTAATCGCGGCGAGGCAAGCGCTCAGTGCGAAGTCCCTGGTCCAAGACTGGTGGGTTCTGAGCGCCGAGTTTCAGATGTGGGCCGCCGCCTTCCGATTGAGACCCTCACCACGCTCTACCGGCGACCGCGGCTGCTAGAGCATTGGTCGACTCTTTCTGAATGGCTTGCGATGATCGAGGCGAGGAGAGACTCGAGATACGCGAGAGCGAGGTGGCTCACTTCAGCGCGCCGAAGGGGTCCGAGGCCCGAGATGATCTCTAGCGAGCGCCTGATCCTGTAGGTTTCGGCCGCCGAGTCGCTCCTCCATCGCGTTGATTCGTCCACGGCCCTTCCGGACAGCCAGTAGCGGACGTACCAGTACCTATTCCTCCTTTGGATCTTCGCGACTCTGATCTTGGCGATTCTCCGACCAGTGCCAATCCAGTGGCGATGGCGGTTGGGTTGGAAAGCCGACGGGGTTCAGCTTGGACTCCGGCCGGTCAGTGGAGCAGCCTAACCGACCATCACTCAGAAAGCTGTGGACGGTCTAGCGACAACAGCCGAATACGCCGTCAGGGACTCGAACCCCGGACCCGCTGATTAAGAGTCAGCTGCTCTGCCAACTGAGCTAACGGCGCTTGTTCACTGGTATTTGAGCAATCCGGCGGCCTCCCGTCAAGGGTTTGATCTACGCATTGGCACCGCCATTGCGGAGCCCGGGTCGCCTGCTTTTCCGGGGGCTCTCGCGTTGAGAGTCATGCTGGTATGATGTGGGCACTCTACAGTCTGGCAGGAGTCTGGCCATGCAGATCCCGATGGCGTTCGGTCGCAGGGGACGGATAGTCGAGGTACCCGACGCCAACGTTGCAGCCGTGCTGACCATGCCGGAAGTGCCGCCACTGCCCAACCCTGACGGCGCCGTGGCGGCGGCGCTGCGCCAGCCGATCGGCGTACCGCCCTTGGCGGAACTCGCCCGCGGGCGGGGCGACGCGGTCATCGTAATCTGCGACATTACCCGCCCGGTTCCGAACCCGGTGCTCCTGCCGCCGATCCTCGAGACGCTGGTCGGCTCGGGAATCGCGCGAGAGAGGATATCCATCCTGGTGGCCACCGGCTTGCACCGGCCCACCGAGGGCGACGAGTTGGCCGAGATGCTCGGGCCGGATCTCGCCACAGACGTTCGGGTGGTCAATCACCGGGCGGCGGAGCGGTCCGAGCAGGTGCCGGTTGGCCGCACCACCGGCGGCGTGGAAGCTGCCGTTGATGCAGTCTACGCCCGGGCCGCGCTCAAAATCACCGTCGGCTTCATCGAGCCACACCTGATGGCGGGCTTCAGCGGCGGTCGCAAACTCTGCGGCATCGGCTGCGGGAGTGAGGGTACCATCCGCCAGCTACACGCCCCCAGAATCATCGAACATCCAAACTCGATCGAGGGGCGGCTGCACGGAAACCTGCTCCACTGTGAACTGACGGAAATCGCCGCCCTGGCGGGGATGGACTTCACAGTAAACGTGACGATGGACGAGAGTCACGCCATCACGGGCGTTTTCGCCGGGCACTTCGACAGGGCGTTTCGCAACGGTTGTGAGTTCGCCTCCCACAGCGTCAGCCGAACCGTCGACCGCGAGGTAGACATAGTCGTGGCGTCGTGCGGCGGCTACCCGTTGGACATCAGCTACTACCAGAGCGCCAAGGCCTTCACCGGGGCAAGGCACATCTGCAAGCCAGGCGGAACAATCATCGTGTTATCGGAATGCCGCGAAGGGCTGGGCAAGCCGAGCTATGTCGACCTCTGCCGCGGCATCGAGTCGATGGACAGCTTCCTCGACGCCTACGTCCGCTGCGGCGGCGATGCGTACGATTGTGCCCGCCGGAACGACCAGTGGCAGATTCACAACATGACGCGGGCCATGCGCAAGTGCGAGTGCGTGCTGGTCGACGGTGGTTTATCGGACGACCAGCGGAGCCTGCTGCTTCACCAGGCCACGCCTTCGTTCAAGGAGGCCCTGTCAGCCGCGCTGGCCAGGCACGGCCCGAGCGCCCAAGTGGCCGTCATCCCCAAGGGCCCCAACGTGCTCGCCCAGGTACGTTGACTTCCTGACCGATAGAACAGTCCGCCGTCTGCGTTGCCGTAGCCGGCGTGGCGCGGTAAAAAGATCGTCCGCCGGAGTTGCTGGGCGGGTGTGAATAATCCCCAATGGAGCGGCAGGAATGAGGACCAAGCGGGTAGGGATTGTGGTTGGCGGTGGGCCGGCCCCGGGTATCAACGCGGTCATCGGCGCAGCCACCATCGAGGCCATCAACCGAGGATACGACGTCGTCGGCTTCTACGACGGTTTTCGTTGGCTCAGCGTCGATGAATTCGACCCCGGGCTGCACTCGGTTCGGCTGGACATCTCTCGGGTCGCCCGCATCCACTTCGACGGCGGATCGATTCTCCGTACCGCTCGCACCAGCCTCCTGGATGAGGAATCACTGAAGAATAGCCCGAAGGCGGTAGCCGACGAGCGCAAGGTCAAGCGGGTCATCTCGCACCTGACACTCATGGGTATCAGCAACCTGATCACCATCGGTGGCGACGATACCGCCCTGAGCGCGAAGTTCATCAGCGAGCGCGGCGAAGGAGACCTCCGCCTGGTCCACGTGCCCAAGACCATCGACAACGACCTGCCGTTGCCACACGACATCCCCACCTTCGGCTTCTCGACCGCCCGGTACGTCGGGGCGCAGGTAGTCAAAAACCTGATGCAGGACTCGCGTACCACCGGCAGGTGGTATCTGGTTACCGCGATGGGGCGTAAAGCGGGTTGGCTGGCCATGGCAGTCGGGCAGTCGGCCGGCGCGACAACCACTCTCATCTCGGAGGAGTTCCCCGAGAACACGACTATTCACGAGATCGCGGATGTGCTCGAAGGGGCTATCCTAAAACGGCGGACCATGGGGCGCGACGACGGGGTCGCGGTGGTCGCGGAGGGCCTGGCCTACCACC
>JANQGB010000628.1 GCA_028277545.1 Phycisphaerae bacterium
CTTCCCATGCTGCCCGGTACTCCGATGCTGCTTCGTCACCCTCCCCGCGAGCCAACGCCAGCACCGCAGAACACTCGGCCAGGTACATCAGGCGGATGCCCTGCCGCCGTTGCGAGAGATTCCCGAAGCGCCGGTCATCGCTCAAGGTTGCATATGCATCCTCATGCTTACCCCGACCATATAGAACGATGCCCCGAAGCAACGCGGCACGGGCCATCAGAGACCCGTCTCTGCTGGAGTCGGCGATCCGCGTTGCCTCTCGAAGAAGGGTCTCAGGGTCGACAGGATACTGCCCGGCGAACTGATCGTTGCCCCTGAGCGCCATGAGGGCCAGGTCGTAGCAGGCAGCAAACCTGACATCGAGAGGCACGAGGCGGGCCTCGGCCTGTAGCAGGGCGCGGAGCTCCCTGGCCGGCAAATCGAACCTGCCCTGCAGGCGCTCCTGAACGGTCTCGAGATACCTGGCTCGGCTCAGGAGTCGAGGGTTGTCCCGGGCAAGCCCCTTGGCCTGCTGAATCAACGTCCAGGCGTCAGGGAGCTTGGCTTTGTGCTGCGCCATGGTCGCCTCGCTCAGCTTGACGCTCGCACGTTGCTCGTCGCTGAGTCGGTCAACCCTTTCCTGTAAGTCTGCAAGGAACATGGCCACGGAGTCCCAGTTTTCCTCGCGTACAGCCTGCTCCAGAGACCCCAGGCGGGCGACGACGGTGCCGTCGTTGTTCGCGTGGGAGAGCAGCAGCACGACGGCCATTGCCACGCACAGCGCCGTGGAGCCGTGATACAGAAACGCCTGGCGCCTGTGGGCACCCGCTTCGCCAGCCGGCCTGTCTGCCGGCGATGAGGCACTCGCTTTCGCCCGGTGGCCGAGACGCAGCACCCATCGGACGGCAAACAGGACAGCGAGGGCCAGGACCAAGGCCGTAAGGAAGCCAACGGCGTCGCTGTCCGGCGCGATCAGCTTGTCGTAGAACGCAACCGCCACAGCGACTAAACCGCTCAGAGTCTGCAGTTTCCAGGGTTCGTCCCCGGTCGGCTCAGACGTCGACATCGTCCGATCTCCTCAGGAGCGCGCCTGGTCGAGACGGGGCGGGCGCCAACCCGCTCAGACCGCTCTCGAGCGGCGCACGGCAGGTAACGTAGTAGCGGGTCCCCTGGCCACTCAGGACACGAGACGGCACGCCACGGCAGGCTGCCTCGACGCTGCCTTGCCTTCCTCCAGGGTGGGCGCGGTACCGTTGTTGCCGGCGCGCCAGGGGCGCGTTATCGTCAGAATGCTGAAGAACTGACCGAGAGTCCTTTCGGCAGCATACCGGATCGCTGTGGTGCAAGCAGGAGACGCTCATGCATTACGTGCCCCGTACCCATGCTCCTGACCCGCGGAGCTACGCGCCGAAATATCGACAGGTTGCAGCCCTCCTGGCGTTTCTGGCGCTGCCTCTGATCGCCGCCTGCCCGCGCGGGCCGGTTGAATCCGAGACGCCGGAGCCTGTCAACGAGACAGATCGTCATACTACTGTTTCGGACGATAGTATCAACGGATCACTGTTATACGGCTGGACGAAGCAGCAGGTGACCTATCGCATAGACTCGTCGCTGCCAACCGAACGGCAGGAGCAGATAATCCTCCAGATGTACCGCGACGCGGCGAACGCGTGGAGTGAGCACATCCCCCTGGAGATAACCGAGTCCGGATCGGGCGATGCGGATATCGTGGTCCAGCTCTGCCCGAGGGCGTGCGTAGCCGGAGACTGCGGCAGGCTGTGCGAGGATGGTGCACTTCGGTACATTGGAGAGGCCCCTCACCCTGCGGCTGATGAACAGCTCGGGCAGCTCATCCTGCTGCCGGCCAGCTTCGACTCCGAGGAGGACTTGAATCGACTGTACTTCGCCGTGCTGCACGAGATGGGTCACAGCCTGGGCCTGAGCCACTCCGTGCAGCAGGACGCCGTAATGCACGGAGCATTCGTGGACAGCGTTGCTGCTGCCGCCCCGGTCCAACTACACGAGGACGACATCCGGGCAATCCAGCACCTGTACGGCAGCAGAGACGAGACCATCGAACCAGGTGTTCCGTCCTTCGCGGACATCCCCACGAATCCCGGGAGCTATACACCGCCGGCACCGCGCGGCGTGGATTCCGACGACGACGGCTTGTCAGACGACTTCGAGGAACTCACCAGCCGCACCGACCCGCACGACCACGACAGCGATGGAGACGACCTTTCCGATGCCTTCGAGTGGCACTTCGGCCTCAACCCCAACGACGCGGACAGCGACGGCGACGGTCGCTCTGACTGGGACGAGGTCAACAACGGTACGCATGCCCGGGCTCCGGTGGTGTGCGATCTGCCGGGATTGTCGGCCGAGAACGAAGTGCGCCTGGCGGAGAGCTACCTGGCGGACGCAGGTCTGACACAGGGCGAGCAGGTCACCATCCAGGCCGTTACCACGCGGTGTAAGGCCAGCGGCATCACGATCCGGCCGACCGTGGATTCCGACTGCACGATTCAGATACCCTGGCAGATTCGCAAAGAGCTATGCATCGAGCGACTTCATTCCAGCGTGCCTCTGCTGTTCTGCGGCAGCCGGTCCCCTTACGTGCTCTTCGACTTCGAGGAGTCCATCGAACGCACCATCTCCGAAGGAGGCGAGGCGCGGGTGGTGCCTCGCGGCGAAGACAATCGCGTGCTGGAGTTCGCCTGGTCTTTTGAAGCCGCTCCGGCAGGAGAGGATCCGTTCGCGGTTCTCGTGTTTGACGGCATTCCTGTCGAGCCGTGCGACCGGGTCCTGGTGGACCTCGAAGTCGAGTCTGCCCAGACCGTGAGGATCGAGGTGAAAACGCGGACCGGCAGCGATGAGGACGCCCAGACGGTTGTCGTCAAGGATACGGCGTCGTGGGACATCCTGCCCGGCGGCATCGAAACGGTCGAGGCGGAGATCTCAGAGGCGTACGCCTGGCGCGAGTTTGCGATCGTCATCGAACGCGATCTCAACGAAGGCACCGTGGCGTCGGGTACGGTGTGGATTGACAACATCCGTCTGGGCGGCAGCGAAAGCGAGGATGCCACCCCCGTTGCCGCGGCCCTGCCGGTGATCTACTGGACAGACAACGCCAGCGTCTCGATCGGGCGAGTCAATCAGGACCTCGTGGGAGTCGAGCAACTGGCCACCTACGATTCGGGCCTGCGGTCCCCGGAAGGTCTCGCGCTCGCCCCAGAGCAGGGCAAGATGTACTGGGCCGACCCCGGTGCCGATAGCATCAGTCGAGCCGACCTCGATGGCGCCGACGTCGAGGTGCTCGTTGACGACGTGTGGGCGCCGAAAGGAATTGCCCTCGATATCGAGAGCAGTAAGATCTACTGGATAGACGCCGGGCTGCAGAAGATCCAGCGGGCCAACCTGGACGGCACCTCCGTGGAAGATCTGGTGACAGACCTCGACTCTCCGGAAGCCATCGCGCTGGATCTGGAGAATCGAAAGATGTACTGGACCGATTCCGCAGAGGACGCCATCTTCCGGGCGAATCTCAACGGCACGATTATCCAGGAATTGGTCACGTGGGAGTCGGCAGGCCTGCGCTCTCCAGACGGCATCGCTCTGGACGTGGACGGAGGCAAGATGTACTGGGCAGATTCACTCTCGGCCAATATCCAAAGAGCCGACCTCGACGGCTCGGACCCCGAGGTGCTGGTGGAAGACCTGGGCTTTCCACAAGGAATTGCCCTCGACCTCGCAGGCGAGAGGATGTACTGGACAGACTCGAGCTCGAACAACATCCAGCGGGCCAGTCTCGATGGAGAGGAAGTTGAAGAGGTGGTAAGGGGCATTGGCGACGCCCGAGGCATCGCTATTGCGCATTCCTTAATCCCACTATGCAGCGATGGCCACGACAACGACGGTGACGGAAAGGTCGATTTCCCCGCAGACCCGCAATGTAGCGGCCTGTCCGATTTCTCAGAAGAATAGGCAGAGTGCTCCCGCGAGGGGCAACAATTCGCCGGTCTGCTGCCGTCTCGAAGGGCATCACGACCGGCCAATTGGCCTGGCTGCGTGCAGATCGCTCGGTCAGCACGGGCCCTGGCGGCAGCCCCGTGGCACACGTCGGGCCCACGGCCGTCAGTCCGCTCGGCGGGGTGCGTCGTTCTGTTCTTCCGGCGTGATGACCCGCGCTTCCACGTCGATGAACTCGTCCGAGCCCGTTCGCGGTGGCGACTCGCCGCCGGGGGCGACAATGACCATGCGTTTCTTGAAGTATCTGGTCAGCGAACCGCGCAACAGGTTGCGGATGGGCGGGATCAGCAGGGCGAAACCAAGGGCGTCGGTCAGCACGCCAGGGGTGACCAGCAACAGCCCGGCGGCCAGGATCATGATGCCGTTCACCAGTTCGACGGCGGGCATCCGGCCGGCAGACAGATCGGCCTGAATCCGCTGCATCGTGCGCAGGCCCTGGTGCTTGGCCAGCCCCGCGCCCACCACGCCGGTCAGAATCACCAGGCCGATCGTGGGCCCCACGTCGATGGACCGGCCGATCCTGACCAGCAGAGCGATCTCCACCACCGGCACCACGGTGAACAACAGCAGGAGCCATAGGAACATGGCTCCAGCGTACCGCCGGCCCGCGACCCAGTCCACGTTGGCGAACTCCCGCTCCCGACAGGAGGCCGCTGGCGGCGCCCGCCTTCTGGCAGGCTACTTTCGACCCGTTGCTGCGCAATTGTTACGAACCCAACCGCCGGCCGGCGGGTATGATCGGGTATCAGGGCTGCCGCGTTGACCCCCCGGCCCGGCGGGGTCATGATGGCGGCCGTGGCGGCGGAAATCCCCGCGGATTGGCCGATTACGGCCCTCCGCCGCGGGAACCGCCCGGAAGGCACGTCGTCTAACGAAGAAGAGGGAACGCCGTCGTGGAGGCAGCCGCGAAGGCGACAAAGCGTAGCGATGCGTCGTTGATCGCAGAGCTCCAGGGCGGCGATATGACCGCCTTCGCGGAGCTGGTCCACCGCTACCAGGATCGGGTGTTCAATACCGTGTGGCGTATCTGTGGCCACGCGGAAGACGCCCGCGATCTGACACAGGAGGCGTTCGTCAAGGCGTACGAGTCAATTGGCTCGTTTCGCCGGCAGAGTGGATTCTATACGTGGCTCTTTCGGATTGCGGTGAACGTGGCCTTATCGCACCGGCGTAGCGCCAAGCGGCGGCCGACGCAATCGCTGGACGCCCCGGCTGACCCGCGGCTGGCAGGCTCGCAGGCAGCGACCCTGGCGGCCCGGATGAAAGAGAAGACGGCCCATAATCCGGCCGACGGGGCCAGCGAGAGTGAAATTCACGGCCACGTCGTTGCGGCGCTGCACAAACTCGAAGAGGATTTCCGGGCAGTGATCGTGCTGCGCGACATCGAAGGATTCGACTACCGGCAGATCGGGGAGATTCTGGGCGTCGCCCCTGGCACGGTCAAGTCCCGGCTACACCGCGGACGAATGGCCTTGCGGGAGTTGCTCAAACCTCTGCTGGGGCAGGAAACGTAGGTCGATGGCATCGATCGATAAAGAGAAACTGGGCGAATACCTGTCCGCCTACCTGGACGACGAACTGAGCGACGCGGAGCATCGCGAAGTCGAGCAACTGATCGCCCGCGACCCGCAGGCCCACGCCCTGCTGGAGGAGTTGCGCCAGACGGTCGGGCTGGTGCAGGATCTGCCACGCGGTACGGCGCCGCCGTCGTTAGTCGAGGATCTGACCTCAGCGGCGGAACGATTCCAACTGTTGGGC
>JANQGB010000656.1 GCA_028277545.1 Phycisphaerae bacterium
CCACCCGCCACACCGCAGCCACCATGGAGCAGCAGAGCACTCCCAGGCCCAGGGGCAGCAGGGCGCCGAGGGCGGTCCACTTCACGCTGCGCGTCTCTCGCCAGGTGGTCCAGATCGTTGTGGCGCAGGGATTGTGCAGGAGCACGAACAGCAACAGGCAGACGCTGGTCATGAGCGTCCAACCGCTAGCGTTGAGCATCGTAATCAGGCCTTGGCTGCCGGGTTCGACCATACGTCCCCTTTCCAGCCCAAGCCCCTGGTCGCCGCCGACCAGGATTAGCAGCATGATGATGGTGGGCACGACGATTTCGTTGGCCGGAACGGCGATCACGTAGGCCAGCAGAATGACGCCCGACAGCCCCAGGAGCCATCCGAGGGGCTCTAACCAGCGAATCAGGAGAGCGGCCACGGGCTCGCCGGCAACGTCGACGTTGGCCACAATCCAGATGGCGGCGCCGGCCGGGGCTGCCACCAGGCAGGCACGACCCAGCACGAAGATTGTTCGGTCGATGATCGAGGTGTAAATCACCCGCAGGACCGAAGGTCGGCGGTAGGGCGGCAGCTCCAGGGTGAAGGCGGACGATTCGCCCCTTAGAACCGTACGTGACAGAAGCCACGATGTTGCGAACATGAACGCGATGCCCAGCAGGACGACGGCGATGACCAGGGCGGCTGCCACGGTGCTCATCATCCGCCCGGACGTGAGTTTCGACGCCACCATCAGCGTGGCAATGGCTATCACCGTCGGAAAACGTCCATTGCAGATCATGAAGTTGTTGGTCAGGATGGCGACCAGCTTCTCGCGCGGTGAATCGATGATCCGGCAGGCGATGACGCCCGCCGCGTTGCAGCCAAATCCCATGCACATCGTCAGAGCCTGTTTGCCGTGCGCGCCGGTCTTCTTGAAGAGCCAGTCGAGATTGAATGCCACGCGGGGCAGGTAGCCAAGGTCCTCGAGCAACGTGAACAGTGGAAAGAAGATTGCCATCGGCGGTAGCATGACCGACACGACCCAGGCCAGACAGAGGTACACGCCGTCGACCAGCAGTCCCCGCAGCCAGTTCGGCGCAGCCAGTGCCATGCACGCCTGATCCAACAGTTCGTAGACACTGGCCGACAGAAAACCGGGTGCGGCGATTCCCAGGTACTGGGCGCACCACTCGCTGAGTCCGCCCTGCTCAATCAACAGACCGGCCAGGAACGCTGACGGCGCGTTGGCGCCGGCGACCGTGAGCCAGAAGACGCCGGCCAGCAAGCCGAGCATGATCGGCCACCCCCACAGCGGGTGCGTCAAGATGCCATCCAACCGTTCGTCGAGAGTGGGGCGGCGGGCGCGAGTATCGACGACCTCGGCTGCGATTGACTCGGCGTGCTCGTAAAGCGCGGTTACGATCCGGTCGCGGGGACGATCGTCGAGACTCGCCCGCACAGCGTCAACTTGAGCCAGGAGTTGTTGCCGGTCGGGTACACCATTCATCGGCCGGCGTCCTGCGTTGGTTCCACTTCCAACTGCTGGGCAAGGCCAGCAAGTTCGCCCGACTCGAGCGCCTGGCGAATGCGCTGATCATCCTCCAGCAGTCGGTAGGCCACCCAGCGGGCGTTTGGCAGACCCGGGGCCAGCGCGGTAACAATCGGGAGAATCCGCTCAACTGCGTGTCTGAGGTCTGCCGGCGTCGGCGGCAGCTTCGGAACGGATGGTATGCGTCCGCCAATCAGGTCTGCCACTGCCTGGGTGAGTTGGCCCATTCCTTCGCCGCGCCGGGCTGACGTGCCCACGGCGGGCACGCCCAGACGCTCGGCCAGGCCCGCAACGTCCACACGGACACACTTGCGACGGGCTTCGTCGAGCAGATTGACGCAGACCACCACTCGTGGCGTGATCTCCATCACCTGTAGGACCAGGTTGAGGTTGCGCTCCAGACTGGTCGCGTCAACAACTACGATGGTGCAGTCGGGCCGACCGAAGAGTATGTAATCCCGGGCCACGTCCTCCTCGGCTGACGCGGACAGCAGCGAGTAAGTTCCGGGTAGATCGACCAACCTGTAGCGCCTGCCCCGATGGACGAAGGCTCCTTCAGCCCGGGCGATGGTCTTACCCGGCCAGTTTCCCGTGTGCTGCTTCAATCCCGTGAGGGCATTGAAGACCGTGGACTTGCCGGTGTTGGGGTTGCCGGCCAAGGCCACCACGTAGTCACGATGCCCCGGACTCACGCCGAGACTGTCGGTGCAAGCCCTGGCGGGCGAGCGATCCTGACAGCGCTTTTCGCAGCGCATGATTCCCACGGTGCCTTTCGAGTCTGATGAGAAATCAGGCGCCCAGCGGTTGTATCAGAATCTGATCCGCTTGTTCGCGGCGCAGGGCGATGAGCGTCTGTCGCACGCGATAAACGGCCGCCGAGCCACCCGCGTTGGCCCGTTCAACCTCGACGCGTACACCGGGAGTGATGCCCAGGTCCATCAGCCGTCGACGGGCCAAGCCCACACAGGCGTCACTCAACGCCACTACCGCGCCGGCGCGGCCGATCTGCAGCCCGCTCAGTGGAACACCCATGAGACATCCCCGTCGGAGGCCCGCGCCTCTTCCGTAGTATAGGCTACATTACGTAGCGCCGGCAACTTGACGGCTGGGGATGTGGCGCAACTCATTTCCGGGGAAGGGATTACAATTATAGGTGACGCAAGTTTCTTCCGGTTGGCTGGCTTGCGGAGAGCACACCAGTTACGATGGGCTCCTCAGTGGAGTGCCCGAATGAAAGCATATTGATGGCCAGATCTAGAGCTAGGCAGCACAGGCGCCAGCAAGGAGAAGAGCTGCAGCCGGTGAGCGCACACCAGCAGGCAACCGGACACCGGCAGGAGCGCGAGGACCACCGCCTGGCGCTGGTTCACGATTACATTCATGTCATAGGCGATCTGATCGACCAGGAGGGCGAGGCCCGGGTTATGGATATCGCCAAGCGCTTCGGCGTTTCGCATGTCACTGCGCTGAAGATGGTTGAGCGGCTTCAAGGACTGGGCCTGGCTGACACCAAGCCGCGGAGATCGGTTTTCCTGACCCGGCAGGGCTGGGAGCTGGTCGAGAGTATCCGGCGGCGGTACAGCATCGTGGTGCGATTCCTGATGTCGCTGGGCATTGGCGAGGAGGCGGCGCACGCCGACGCCGAGGGCATAGAGCACCACGTCAGCGACGAAACTTTGGCGGCGTTCGAACGGCGACTCAATTCTTAGCCAGGAACGGTGGCCAACCGCCGGCTCTACGCCTATCATCGCCGGGAATACAGGTAGCCGAGACCACTCGCAATCAGACCGGCTGCCAGGCGAGCTTATCCAGCCCTGCTTATGGGCGTACCAACTGGGGTCGCGATGCACATAGTAACCGGTCTGCTGCTGACGACTCTGCTGGGTCGCAACCGTGGCACCTCACGCCTGAGGTTGCCGAGCTTTCCCGGTGTTTTGGAGACGGCCCATGCCCTGCCGGGGCGGCTGCGGTTTCGCGTGCCGGCGATAAGAGGGCACCGCGAGGCGGCTGCTGAGGTGCAGGCGCGTCTGCAGCGGCTGGAAG
>JANQGB010000688.1 GCA_028277545.1 Phycisphaerae bacterium
GCTTCCGCAGTCGGAGCAGCTTGGCCAGGTTGGATGAGTTGACGTAGTTGACGTCTGCGAAATTGATGACTACATCGACGTCGGTCTTCCTCTCGACGTGCTCCTGAAGCGCAGTGACATCGTCGGTGAAGGCGGGATCATCGTGCAGTTCAGCAAGTACGATATTCTCGGACCACTCCTGCAGAGGCATGGCCAGCACACTCCTTTAGCAAGCTGAGCGCACGGTAGCATCGCCGGCCCCGGGTGTCAAACACGGCGCCAGGCCCGCAGCGGCAGCGTCGGGCGGTACGTTGACGTGAGCGTGGCAGTGGCTTGGGGCCGGCGCTCCGGCTGGCTGGCGGCAGGCGCGATACACGAGGGCCACGCCTGCTTAAGAGGCTGTTAACGCTGTCTGATCAGCAATTCCTGGGGTATGCCTTCGCGCCGGGCGGCGTCGGCGATGTCCTTTAGAAAGCGCTTTCCATCGGTGTAGTAGCCGGCGGTAGGCCTCAGAGAGGGCTCCCGCTCGCACCAGTAGCGGTTCAGCCCGCGCATGAACAGCTCGCGGATGTACTTACTGAGGATGCTGGCCAGGGCTATCGGCAGGTGGTGGTCCTCTCCGCGGGTGCGGAACTCTATGGTGTGTGAGGCAGGCGAACCTGTAAGGCGGTAGGCGCTGCGCTCCGGCGATTCCTCGAGAACCTCCAAGTCGTACCCGTCGAAGGCGGTCATCAGCGGCTGGAGGTAGCGGCTGCGCCCGCCCTGGCGGTCGACGGCCACGAAGGCCGGCTGGCCGCCGGACTTCCTGATGATGCGGTGCGCTATCTTGAGGGTCAAGCCGAGCAGGGCGACGGACTTGTTCCTGGTCGAAGTGACCAGTCGGTTGTAATGGCCCTCGAGGAGCGGCTCGCTGAGGACGCCGGCCAGCCGTACGCCCCGGGCCCGGGCGTTTCGGCGGACGGCGTTGGCTTGCATGGCTACGGCGGCGGCTTCCACGGCCACCGGCAGCGGGTCATCGAGTTCCCGATACCAGGGGTAGTCGGCCAACTCGCCCAGCACCGCCGGAGAGACCCGCCGCAAGAGATAGCGCAGCGTGGCGGGGGCGGGTTTGGCCGACTGCAGCATGGCCAAGGCGCTGCGCTCCAGGGCTGCCAGCCCCTTGGCCCGGCCATGCAGTTTCTTGCTGTCCAGGATTGGCAGGCGCAGGTCCTTGCGGGTGACACTACGGGTCACGCTGTCGGAGAGCAGCGCCCAGAGATCGGGAGGAGCCGGCGGTGGGGGGGCGTCTCCGGTGACGTCCGGCACTTCGAAGGCGACACCGGTGACCACCAGCGGCCCGAGCAGTGGGCCGTAGCCCGCCTCGTCGATGCCCGCCAGAATGGCCACGCGTCGCACCCTCCGCTGGTCACCCCGATGGAAGCGGCCGCGGTATCGGCACCTGCAACTGTCACCCGGGACGCCCGCCCTCGCCGGGCCGGAATTAGTTGAACTGGCCGACGTCTTCGATCATGACGCCCTCGCAGCGAATCCAGGGCCACTTGGCCGGGCCGACTATCTTCTTGATCTCCTCGGCGCTCTTGCCGGCGTCCTCAGCGTAGTGCCGGCGATCCGCTTCAGCTATCTCCCGCAACTCGAACTTGCCGGCCACCACCGCCTTGTGGCCTTTGGCCTCCACCGGTACCAGACGCCCGTCGATGGGGCAGGTGAACTTGACCTTCAGCTTCTCTTTGCCGTCGGTGAGATCAATCCAGCAGCCCTTGTGGGCGCAAACGTCGTCGATCAGCCCCACCAGGCGGACCGTCTTGCCGTCGTAGGCCTGGGGATCGGCCAGAACGACGGCCACGTCCATTTCCTCAGTCTGTGAGACGGTGAGTGGTTCTCCGAACTGCTTGTATTTCGCGGCACAACCTGCGCTGGCGGCCACGGGCACGATAGCGAGCAAGGCAACTAGTCGGGTCCCTACAGACATGTTCACTTTCTCCTGTCTGGAATTCTCGAACCGGGCGAACGATCGCCTGCGGATCTGGCGAAGGCGGCTTGCGTGCCGACATCGCGCCAGGGATTATAGCAGGACACCAGAACTCAGCTACAATGACTCGCAAGGTTCTCCGGCAGACCTGCCACGCGGGACGGTGCGCCAGGTCATCCGGCTCGGGCCCGTACGAGGGATAAGATGATGCGCAACGTAGGGATACAGATTGTGGCTTGTGCGGTGCCGCTACTGGCTGCCGGCTGTGAGGGCTTCGACACCTCGCAAATACCCGGCTTCTCGGAGTTGGCAGCGCTGTCAGAGACGCCGGAATCGACCGAGCTCTCGGTCCGCGAGGACCGCGACGGGGATGGCCTGAGCAACATCGAAGAGGACGCTCTAGGCACGCACCACGCCGATCCAGACACCGACGGCGACGGCAACGACGACTTCCTGGAAATATCGCTGGGTACCGATCCAAACACGCCCAACACCGATGAGACGGTCGATGGCGTGCCGCGGGCGTTCGACGGATTGATTCTGCCCGGGGAGTCGCGCGTTTTCTTTCGGGGCGTAGACGCCACTACGACGGCCTACGTTCGCTTGATGGGCCTGGTACGGCAGGAGACGCGGATTCAGATTGACTGGCAGGAGATTGTGGAAGACGAGGTGGTCACCAGCGTCACGACGGTAGAGACGATGCAGCCGCGCCAGTTCTGGTATTGGGGCCACGATCTCGGGGCCCAGGCGATAGTCGTCGAGCCGGCCGACATGACCGTCACCCAGCTTGAGGTAAGCGTTCTTCCAGGCGGAGACTCGGTGTTCTACCAGTTCATCAGCTCTGCCGGCCTGGAGAACGGGCCGCGCGGCTTCGTCGACTTTCCGTCAGAGATTGCTGAGGCTGACCTGGACTTCACGCTGTTGATGGCCCACGGCCTGGGAGACGAGCCAGCGACGTGGGACTCATTCGCCTTCATCGCCGAGCGCATAAGCCCGGATATCCGCATTCTGCGCACACAGGTGGAGCCCTCGGGCAGCGTGGCGGAGCGAGCGGGCGAGTTGGCGCGGTACATGCTCCGCGAGGATGCGGGGTCGTTGTACGGCATCGGCCACTCGATGGGGGGCCTCGATTTGCGTTATATCCTCACCAAGGGATCCGAAGAGCACCCGGCCTTCATCGATGCGGCCAACCAGATTCTGGGCGTCTACACCATCGCCACGCCCCACTACGGGGCCTTCCTGGCCAGCCTGGTCGAGGTGGTTCCCGAAGTGGCAACGCTGGTGGAGTCGGCCGCTCCGGCCGTTACCGATCTTGAGCCGGGATCGGATGTGCTGGATTATCTGAACGGCGCCTTTGATGGCGACGTGTCGCTGGGGGCCCGAGTGGTGCCCATTATCGCGCTGGTCTTTCACGCCGGCTCCGTCGTGTTCACGCACTCAGACGGAGTGGTGGAACTGACCAGCCAGGCCTTCGGCGACCACGTGGTCAGCGATATCCCCAGCAGCCACGGCGCCGGGCTCGGTGCCGGCAAACACATTCCAGCCATCCCCACCCGGGCGGACCCCGAAGTGGACAGCTTCGAAGTGCTGGGTTTCATTCTCTCCGACATTGTGGCAAGACGAGCCGCAACAGAGCCGCCGTCCAGCATCGGCCCGGGGATCGGGGGCGACCAGGAAGGATCTGCCAACCAGGACGAAACTGGCGACGACTCAGTCGACGGCAGTCCTGAAGCGCCGGAAGCACCCGCTGACTGAACCTGAGCTGCGCCACGCGATCCAAGTGCACGGCATTGAGACTCCCCCAGCCGCGCTGTGCAACGAGCGGGGTAACCGGCCGGCAAGGTGGCTGGTCGCGAGCACGAGCCAGGCCGCGAGCCGTGATAATCGAGGTGCCCTCCAGAGCATGCAGGCTCTGCTATGCTGTTCCAGGCGATACGGTTAGAGTGGTGCGGCGGGGACGCCCTTGGAGTCGACAGGTAATGAAGCACACTCAGTTGGGTAAGGACGGTCCACCGGTATCGACTATCGGTTTCGGTGCCTGGGCGATCGGCGGGAAGAACTGGGGCCCGACCGATGACCAGGAGTCCATGCGGGCCCTGCACGAAGCCCTGGACCAGGGCGTCACCTTCATCGACACGGCAGACGTGTACGGCTTTGGGTATTCCGAAGAGCTGATCGCCAGGGTCATCGCCGAACGAGGTGCCGGCGACACGGTCATCGCCACCAAGGCGGGCAACGACTTCTACGGCGCCAGCAGCGACGACGACCAGGGCTACGGCGCCATCAGGCAGAATTACGACCGGGACTACCTGATCCAGGCGGCCGAGCAGAGCATCAGGCGGCTGGGTGTGGACTGCCTGGACTTGCTGCAGTTGCATAGCGGCGATCTCGAACAACTCGAGCGGGACGATCCCTGGGAGGCACTGGAGACACTTAAGCGGCAAGGCAAGATTCGTCACGCGGGGTGGAGCCTCCAGTCGTTCAAGGAAA
>JANQGB010000703.1 GCA_028277545.1 Phycisphaerae bacterium
CAGCCACAGATTCTGCCGGCGACGGGAGAGCGCGTAGTAGACCAGCAAGACCACAGGCAGGAAAGCGGCGAAGGCGTAGGAGTTGAACAGCAACGAAGCCGAATCCACACAGCAAGGCGAGACCCCGTCCAAGGCTTCGCCCAGATCGTCCATTGACCAGCGACCCGACGCCCTGCCTGCCGTCGGTCTACATCGCATCCGCTCCGCGCACGCCGGTCAGGCGTTCGTCTATTGGCGCGGAGAGTTACCTGATTATCGGTCGCCGAAGTACGTCCCATAAATTGACAGGCCCGGTCGGCAACGGCAAATCAAGGTCCGATATTAGCGATGGTAAAGTGGCGTTGGTGCCTGTCTACCCCAGCAGCGGTAAATGCACAGGCAAGATGCCTGTGCCACAAGAACGGCTGCACAGGCGGGATGCCTGTGCCACATGAACGGCTGCACATGCAGGATGCCTGTGCCACGCTGGCAGCGGCGATGCGCGGTCAGGACACCTGCTTGAGGCGGCGGTCGATCTCGTTCAGGAACCAGGTGGTGTCCACGAAGCGTTCGGGGGTGGAGAAGCCGTCGGGAGCGCCCTGGCCGTTGACCAGGTGATGGGCCACCACCGTTCCGCCCCAACTGGTGGTCAGCTCCATGGCACTGAACCCCGTTCGGTGATCGGCGGCCACGTCTATGCGGTACTCCCAGGACGGCGACAGCCCGCCGGATTCGCGCGTGCCGCGAACCAGCAGAATGACCTTGTCGCGGTCGCGGGCCGGATCGTAGCGCAAGGTCTCGTTGTCCATCAGGGCGGCCCGCAATTGCTTGTCGAGCTCAGCGTCTCCGCGCAGGTAGCCTAGCACGCGCAGGCCCTCCACCCGGGCAAGATGCCCTTTGTAGCGGATGGTCATGTAGTTGTACCACCGCACGCCGCACTCCAGCAGATACTCGGCCACTTGCGGGGCGTTGTTGGAAGTCGGGAAGCACTCGTGATCTTCGTCGAAGTCCTCGGCGAACTCACAGGCGGGCAGAAACCGGATCTCGCCGTCCTCGATTGACGGGCAGGCCCCGCTGTACTCACTGATCAAGCCCTGCGGGTCGAAGACCAGCTTGTACTGCAGGGGGTTCTCCGTCGGGTCGGGCGGGGTCTGTGGCAGGCCGCCACAGCGTACAGTGATTCGATCAGCCTGGTGGGTCCTGGCCAAGTGAACCGCGGCCACGTTCGAGATGCCAGGCGACAGACCACACTCCGGCACCACCGGTACCCGCTTCCCCGCGGCTAGACGCTGCTGCTCGGCGACCACGTCGGGGTTGCCGCCCAGGTCGCACATCGGCAGCCCGGCCTGCACGCAGTGCCGGGCTATCTCGGGATTGTACCTGTAAGGCGCGCAGCTCAAGACCACGTCGCACTGCCCGGACAACCACCGCCAGTCGAGGGCGGCGTTGTCAACCAACTGGATCGGCACGGCGGCGCCCAACACCGCCTTCAGGCGGTCGGCGGCGGCGTCCCGCATGTCATCGACCGGGTCGATGCCGATTACCCGGTCCGCTTCGCAGTTGCGCACCAGGTCATAAACCGCTGCCGTGCCTTGACGCCCCAGTCCGAACACCGCGTATGTATAGCCCATCGCCAGCTCCGCAAGATAACAAGACGAACCTCTCTGGCGGCTTATCTTAGCAGAAGCACGCCGGCCTCGGGAATGGGCACCGCTCCGCCCTGCGGCCGCCAACTTGACGACGAAGCATGGGCGGACCATACTCCTATTAAACAGGGCTGGATCTGTGCAATTTCGAGCATAACGGGCGAACAACCGGCATGGCAGGCCGGATCGCGATCAGCAGCGCCGCGACAGGCCCGAGTTGCCCGGTGGCAAACGCAGGAGATCACTTGTGGGCATCGCAACCAGTGGACTGACCACGACCAAGGCACCGTTCATCGAGCAAGCCAAGGCCGAAGGCGATATCTACATCCGCCAGCCGTACGAGTTGTACAGTGAGGATAACCAGGAGGCCTGGCGGCGTCTTTACGCCCGAATCCTGCCCCGCTGGCATAAGTACGCCCACCCGAAATTCCTGGAAGGCGTGGAGAGCCTGGCCTTGGATCCGCACAACGTCCCCCGCCTCGACGACATCAACAAGTTCCTGCAGCCACTCAGCGGGTTTTCCGCCCGGGCAGTCAGCGGCTACGTGCCGGCCTTCATCTTCTTCGACTGCCTGCGCAACCGGGCGTTTCCAACCACGATTACGATTCGTGACGGTGCCAAGCTCGACTACCTGCCGGAGCCGGACATCTTCCACGACGTGGCCGGCCACGTGCCCATGCACACCGACCGCGTCTTCGCCGACGTGCTGGTCCGCTTCGGGGAGGTTGCCCGCACGGCAGCACGGATGGTTCAGGAGATCAGCGATTCAGAGGAGCGCCTGCGCCGGCTGGACAGCATACTGAAGGCCATGGCCCGCTTCTTCTGGTTCACCATCGAGTTCGGCCTGATGCGCAACGGTGACGGTTTGCGGGTCTACGGCAGCGGCCTGTTGAGTTCGTACGGTGAGCTCGAGTACTGCATCGAGTCACCCGAGGTGCAGCGCTTCCCCTTCCAGTTGGAGTGGGTAGTCAACCAGTACTTCGAGATTCACCACTACCAGCCGCTGCTGTTCATCGTCGATTCCTTCGAGCATCTCTTCGCCCAGGTAGATCAACTGGAGCACTGGATGCTCGAAGGCAAACTGGACAACGTCAGCCCGGGTGAGCCCAACGCCAATGAACAGGACCTGCGCTCGTTCCTGGAGGCCAACCTGGAAGAGCAGGACCCGCCCGGCTGACACCAGCAGGCAGGCCTCGCCGCTGAATCCTGGTGCTCGGGGCGGGTCTATCAGCCAAGGATTTGCACCACGCGAGCTATGCGACGGCAAGGACGATGACCATCGAGTCGTTCGGCCGAGCTTGCGCTGCCGTGTGCGGGCCAATCCGCACTGCTGTGTCAACCCTGGCGCCCGTGCGCCACGACAGCGGCGTTATGGTTGCTGGTCCTGGCCGCCCGCCAGTGGGCCCAGCATGTCGAGCACACCTTCGAGTTGCGGGAGCAGGTTCGTCAGCGGATCGCGTGCCGGGGCCGACTCTGCCGGCGTCTCGCTCGGCCGCCCGTTCGCAGCACCCGACACCCGCAGCGTCGTTCCGTCGCCGCAGACGTAGGCCCCGTGCCCGTCGTGGTAGTAGCGCTGACCGTTGATGAAGACGTATTCGCTCCGATTGAGCCCGGTTGGCAGCGGCGCCGCCAACGCGGCTGGTGGCGCCCCGAGGGCACCGCCGGGCGCCGCGGGCGGAATCTCGCCGCGTGACAGGGCCCGGATATGCCGGCGCATGAACTCGTCGTCGCCGAAGTCGTGCGGATCAACCTCCAGGCCCAGCGATTTCGCCTCACGGGCCAGGTAGAGCCGTTCCAGGTAGTCACGGGCCGCATGGTGCGAACTGAACTGTGGCGCGGTCACGTCCAGCCCGAACTCCTCACGAATCTGCGAGATCGCATCTTCGAGCTGCGCGTAGTTCCGGGCATGCATAACCGCCAGGGTATCGCCAGTCTGTCCGGCCGGACTGGCCTGGGCGGACGCGGGCGCGCGCCGGCGTCCGCC
>JANQGB010000735.1 GCA_028277545.1 Phycisphaerae bacterium
CGCCGTACTGCGGTGTTGCCGCGGTCACCGAGTCAAGTATGCGCCGCGCTTGGCCGGCACGGCCGCGCGTGCTGAACAGGCGTCCGATGTCCAGGAGAAGAGCGGGATCGTCGGGCTGCGTGACCCGTGCCAGGCTGTCGCACGCCTCATCCGCCTGTTGACGGAGACCGAGGCGCGAGTACATCAGCCCCAGCCGAACTAGCGCGACGGCATCGGCGCCGTCGCCGACCTCTGCTATGCGGCGCAGGACCTCCTCCGCGGCCGGATAATCCAACGCCGCCAGGCGAGCGCGGGCCAGCCGCCACAATGCCGGCAGGTCGTCGCCGGCGTAATCAAGGACGCGCTCGAAAGTGCCGGCAGCCTGCGCAGCGTCGCCGGCTTCGATGAGCAGTTCACCCCTGGCGCACAGCAAGGCGAGATTCCGCGGCTCCGATTCGAGCCACTCGTCGAGCAAGGCGAGGGCCCGATCGTATCGCCCCACGCGTACGTAGTTGCGCATCACCTGGTAGCGGTTCCTGCGGGTATGGGGCGTCAGTCGATCGGCCAACTCGTCGAGCGTGACCAGGGTGTGGCCCGGGTCGTCATCAGGCGGGGTGAGTTCAACTTGCGACAGGGCGG
Organism: Phycisphaerae bacterium; assembly: GCA_028277545.1. Classification (GTDB taxonomy): domain Bacteria; phylum Planctomycetota; class Phycisphaerae; order UBA1845; family UBA1845; genus JANQGB01. The sequence continues at coordinate 619 of JANQGB010000735.1, forward strand.
CTTCGGTGGCCAGCAGATTGGCCGCAATCATCGGATCGTAAACACCGCGGGCCGTGGCGCGGTCGCCGCTACGCAGGTGGATGGCAGCCATCTCGTGAGCAATGCGCAGCGCGGCATCATCACGCTCGGCAACGAGACTGCCGTAGATGGCCTCGAGCCTTTGCAGCGCCTCCGCTGGCCGGCCCACTCGGCGTAGTAAGGACGCCTGCGCCAAGCACGACCAGGGGGCGTGTGTTTCCTCCAGTCCTTCCAGCGCCAGCAGGCCGGGCCCTATGCGCTGCTGGCCTGCGTAGAACGTGGCCAGCATCAGGTAGTTGGCAGGGTCCTGCGGTTGATCTCGAACCAGGGCCAGCAAATGCGTCTCGGCCTGATCAGGCTTGCCGCTATTCAGGCACAGCCTGGCCAGCAGCCTCCTGACTTCGGGATCAGCCTCTCCGCCAGCCACTGCGCGGCTCAGTTCCCGCTCTGCCGAGACGATGTCACCAGACTTCAGCAACGCCAGGCCGTAGGGCAGCGACAGGGCGGATGAGGGGGGTGACTCTGTCGTCAGTTGTCTGAAGATCATGACGGCGTCTGCATATCGCTGCTGATCGTACAGGCTACGGGCAAGCAGATAGCGGCCGGAGTAGTGTTGTGGAGCGAGCTGAAGGAGGTCCTGGAGCATGGCCGTCGCTTGATCCGGCTGACCGTCCGCCAGGTGAAGCCTGGCGGCACCGAGCAGCCAGAAGACGGTATGCTGCTGTTCGGGCCGCACCGCCTTCAGCAGACGACCACAGGACTGTATGCGTTGCGGCAGGGTTATTGCCGTCTCCGGCAGGTCGATTAGAGCGGCCACGGCTCGCTCGGCCAGCGGCGCTGGAAGATGCTCCATATCGGTGAGCAACCGCTCAGCAGCCAGGAGCGCCTCTGCGTCGTCGCGGTCTGCCAGCAGGCGAATGTAGCTCGCCCAGGCGGCGTAGTGATGCGGCTCGGCCTGGACCACGGCGACCAGGTGCTGTTCAGCTTCCCGTATGCGGGCTGCGATTCGCCGGCTCAACAGCCGGGTCGATGGCCCATCCGCCGCTTCCCCCGCGCGGCCTGTATGCTGTTGGGCCGCCACAGTACTCTGGAGCTTGGCCCCCAAGGCCAGCGCACTGGCCTCACAGAGGCACGCCCGGATGAAGCGGGCTTCCGTTCGCCACTTGGGATCGTCCTGCCCCGCCAGCCAGTCGGCCTGAGACAGGCCCAGTGCCATCGTCTCCTCGAACGAATCCGCCAGTAGCTGGTTAGAACCGAACTCGGGCTGGCTTCGCGTCTGGCCGAGCTTGGCGAAGATCCAGCGGGCCAGCAGCGCCCGGGCCTCGATCAGGTCCGGGTGGGCCTTGATCAGCCGGTCCAGTGTCATTCTACTGTCATCCAACCGCGCCAGCCTCAGTTCCGATTCCGCCTTGACCTGAAGCGCGTCGGCGTGCAGGCGACTGTCCTCGAGGACTTCGTTGGCCAATCGCAGTGCCAGCTCCGGGCGATCGTTGGCCAGGGCGATCCTGGCCTGCTGCGGGCGGACGTCCTCGGCGTTTCGCCAGGCAATAACGGCCACGAGAACTACGCTCACCAGGGCCGCTGCCGCCAGTAGCGCAAACGGAACGTGTACCAGGGGGTTCCTTGCCTTCTTGCGCAACCGGTGCTTGAACCGCAGCCAACGAAACCGCTTTCTGGTCATGGCAGTCTTTCTTCCAATATGGGCATTAGCCGAGTTGCGGAATCCAGTGCCAGAGCTCGGGCACGATTCAGCTCCACGCCGGATACCGGCACGGTCAATCGAATCAGGGCACTGCTTGGGTCTCGCGCAGTCAGGCTGCGCCACAGGATGGTGAACTGTTGGGCGAAGAAATCGGTCGTGTAGCGGTTGCCTGCCCGGTAGACGTACAGGTGGAGCCGATGGCGCTCACCCTGCTGGGCAACCAACTCGCACATGCTGATCGGGCCAACGCCATTCAGATCGAGGTGGTGTAGCTGTTTGCTTACGATGTTCTCACCGGCCGCCTCCAGGCAGACCTCCGGCGGATGGGTCGCCTTGCGATTCCGCGGGCTGCACACCAGGAACAGCTCCACGGTCTGGCCGGTCTGCGGATCGCGGTACAATCGGTGCGTGCAATCCCGGGTCTCGAGGACCGCGAGCATGGCCGGGCTGACTTCCAGGTCGTGCCCACGATAGGTGCGTCCGTCCAGCTTCAAGGCGGCCGGTGCCGCTCCAGCCGTCCCAACGCCCTGCTGCTGGGCCGACGTTTGGTCCGCCCACCACACG
>JANQGB010000784.1 GCA_028277545.1 Phycisphaerae bacterium
GTGCGGACCATGTTGCGCGAAGAATGATCACCCTCGAATCGGTCCGCAGAGCGGACCCTATCGGATGCGCGTTGCCCTCATGGACGGCACACCCCTGAGAGCACGTCCAGGGGCATACTGTTGTCACTGGCCAGAAGGCCAGTTTCCAAGCACCGACCGCGACTGACCAGACCACTCTCCGCGAGCCTCTCGTTTCTCACGCGCTAGGCCCGGCATTTATGCCGGGTTTGTTGCGATATCGCCAACAGCCGAGCCCGCTTCCAGCGGGCTTCTCGTGGTTCGGGTTTACCCCTCAGAACACTTCAGTCCGCCCCGGGTGAGCGATCACTAACTGCCACGTTGTGTCTGTGCAACATTGGTCGAGCGCGATGTAGCCCGCGGGCTCGTCCGCCGTGTCTGAAGACCGCCATCGAGGACCCCGGTAAACCGGGGTCGCGCAATCCGCGCGACGGCCCCGTAACCCGGCATAAATGCCGGGCCTAGCGCAAGAATGCGCACCCTCGCGCCGTGTTTAATTGGAGGCAGGCCTGTGCGAATGCTCGGATAGTACACTCCCCGGGCAACAGGGGGCAGCGTTCTCGTCCGCCGGGCCGGCTGCGGCACTACCGAACTTGACCGATTGTGCCACAATTCGTCAGCGGCCTGACGGATGGCCCCATCAGCGAACGGTGATCTCGGATTTCTTTTCTACCAGCAGGTCGTACAACTCCTCGACATCGGGGTTGTGCATCCGGATGCAGCCCATGGATGCGTTGCGGCCTATGCTGTCGGGTTCGATCGTGCCGTGAATGCCGTAGCGCTCCTGGCCCAGCGCTTCGCCCTCGGTGCCCTCCAGTCCCAACCAGCGTTCGCCGAGCGGGTTCTGCGGGTCGTCGGCCAGCATGATGTCTCCACCGCGCGGCGGGTAATAGGTCGGGTTTTTAAGCTTGTTGCACACCTGCCAGCGACCGGTCGGCGTGCTGTCGTGCTCGCCCAACCCCACCGGGAAGTGCTTGACGAAGGTCCCGCCGAGGTAAACGTCGAGCGAGTAGTCGGCCTTGGTGACCACGGCATGGAACGGTCCGTGTACGACCTTGATCCGCTGGCCGGCCCGGATGCGATTCTTGTCGGGAATGTTGTTGATGCTGGCCAGGAAGTCGTCGGTAATGCTGTAGCGCTTGGCGATCTTGTTGAGCGAGTCGCCGGGCTGGATGACGTATGCCTCGACGAAAGGATCATCCTTGGTGATGGCGTTGGAGAATATGGTCTGGCGGGCCAGCCTGGTCAGATCGGCCCGCGTCTGGACCGCCTTTTCCAGGGGCAGGTCGCAGGCCAAGGCCTCGCTCAACTGTGCCCGGGCGGTGACCAGTTGTTGCTGCTCCATCGCCCGGCGGGCGGAGGCCAGCAAAGCCTGGCCTCGTTGGGGATCCTGCGTGTTCCGCGCGGCCGCGGCGGCTGGGTCCTGGCCTCGCTCGGGCACGTCGGCGTAAGGCCCGCCATCCAGGGACGAGTCGTCGGGGCGGTCGGAGGTCAGGGGCACGTCCGCGCCACTGGCCGGCCCGGAAGGCACGCCGGAATCACCGAGAGGCCAGAACCAGTAGTAAAAAGCCGCGGAGCCGGCCATCAGGAACACCGCGGTACCGAGTAGACGGGACGAGTTGTTCTTGCGGCGTCTTGCCACGACTTACGCCTCCTTGCCAAGAGGTTGCGGTGGGTCGGAACGAGCGTGTCGGGCGGCGTATCTGGCCGACCGCGCCTTCGACTTGCCAGAATAGACAAGGTGACCCGGGATGCAAGAGGCGCGCACGCGGTTTAAGGCAATCGACAACTAATCACAGGCACGAGACAGATGTGATTAAATCAGAGTTAGATACGCCGGACAGGCAGGCGCTGGCAATCGCCTGTCAATCCGCCGGTTTGGACTGTTCGACGTCAGGGCTGCGATTCAATCACAGGCTAATCACGGCTGTGATCAAATCTGCGCACCTCGACGTCGGTAACGCAAAGATCGACGGGGCGATCCAACGGGCCGATGGGCAGTTCCGGGACGGACTGCTGTTCGAAGGCCAGACCACAGGCCGTACCCCGAAACTCCGGAGTGGCCAGGAAACGGTCGTA
>JANQGB010000903.1 GCA_028277545.1 Phycisphaerae bacterium
TGCCCCAGTTGCGCCGCTCCTGCATGTTCTCGCAGGTGTCGTACTCCACGCCGTAGCGGCCGGTGTTCCAGCGGCGCAACTGGGGCAAGGGCAAGGAGCCCCAGGAACGCGTGGTGGGCACCGGCTCGCCGGGGCGGGAGAAGATCTACGAGGTCCGCCGCATCTACAACGACGTAACCTTTCTGGACGAGTTCCTGACACCCGAGTTCGTCGAGGATCAGAAGCTCTACCACTACCGCTACGATCCCGCCAGCGGAAGGATGGTGGTGGTCAACCGCGACTTCGACCGCATCAAGCAACAGATGCTGTTCATGTTGACCAACCACGCCCAGCCCTACATCTACGTGCTGGATGGCAACTACCGCAACCGGGGCGAACTCTACCTGGGCCAGAAGCACGTGGGTGTGGACCTGGACATCAAGTACGCCAGCGAGACCCTCAAGGCCATTCATGCCATTTGGGGGCGCCCGGTCCATATTCAGGCCGTCATCGACGATTCGCCCATCCTCTTCTCCTATGACGGGGAACAGTCCACGCAGCAGCACATCGACGAGAACATCGACGCGGCAGCCAACGCCGTTTGAATTCAGTATAGAGAGTGCACAATGACACACGGGCTGCGATCCATTGCGCGCAAATACCTTTTGGGAGCGAGAGCGCCGATGCGCAATTGCCCCTGTCCGGTCCGCTAAATGCCGGATGACGCCCGGCGGCAGACCTCACGTCGCTCGCGCAGCACGGACGCCCGGTCAGGTTGCACGAACGAATGCCGGGGCGCGGCGGGAGCCTCACCCTGCCCCGGCAGGGGCAGAGGCGCTTGGCCACGGGCGGAGCGGAGCGCAGCCCGTGGGAGTAGTGGGTTACGGTCAAGATCGGTGCCCTGGAAGGGCACAGGAGAGCACCGTTGCCCGACACAACACCGAGATGCCTGGGAAACATCCACGACCTGCTTTCCTCCGCCCCTGCCCAGGGCGGGAGCCTGTCTGAGGGCCGAGCTAACCACGGGTTCCGCTGCGCTCCACCCGTGGCCAATGGCCGGCGCCCCTGCCGGGGCGATCGAATGCACACCATGGGCGATCGATTGCACGCCATGAGTAGATGGTAACGGTGATCCCCTTCTTGACGGTCGTCAATGGAAGCCGCATTCAGACCAACTCCCAAACGCCGCCTGGCCAACCGGCATTTATGCGCCCGATGTTGCGACCAGGCAGGCTGGAATACACGGGCCGGTCTCGCAGGGAGAGACCCAACGGCAGCCGTTCCGAGCTTATCCGGGAACCGCACCTCAGTGATTCAAGCGCTACTGTCGGGATTTATTGCCGATTGCGCTACTCACCGTGTCGGTGCGGCCTAGGCTATAGCGGCCTGATCGAAGGCACGGCGCGGACTTGTCTGGCACTCAGCAATATTGTCGGTGCGCCTGACGCTGAAATGCGTTAGACTGCGGGGCTGTTTCTGTTGATCGGAGCGTTGCGACCGTGGAACTTCCACGTCGAGAACGGGGTGATGAGTTACTGCAAGCGGGCGAACTGCTTGGCTTGCGCGGGCGCCTGCGCAGTATCTCGCGTCGCCACGACCTGACCACGGTGATCGCCTGCGCCTTCGATCATCGCACGCGGATGCTGCCCTTCATCTACGCAGACAAGCGCATGGCACCGGCCGGCGTGCGGGCCGTGGGGGCGGCGCTGGTCGACTCCGGATTCAACAAGACCCGCATCGTGCTGCAGCAGTGGAATCGCAACTTCCGCCCGTCGCGGATGCGCCTGGACGGGCGCATCCCGGACATCTTCATGGTTTCGAGCATGCAGATTCACTCGGCTCAGTGCGAAGCGCTGATCCGCGATGCCTGCCGAATCGATCCGGTCAACCGCCCTTTGATCATCGCTGGCGGCCCCAAGACTATCTACGAACCCTGGGACGTGTTCAGTGGCGACCCGCTGGACCCTTGGGGCGCGGACGTCGCGGTGACCGGCGAGGAGTTCGTTCTGCTGAGCCTGCTCGAGGTGCTGCTGTCGATCAAATCAGACGCCGAGTCGATGCGAACAACGTTCCTGCGGGCCCGCAACAGCGGCCTGCTGGACGTCATTCCCGGCCTGGTCTTCGCCCGCGGGGACCAGGAGGGCGTGGCCGAGGAGCTGATCGACACCGGGATTCAGCGCCTGGTTGGTGATCTCGACGAGTTGCCGCACCCGGTGCTGGGTTATCAACTGCTCGAGCCGCCCAGCGACAGACCGACCCTCGGCCCCCGAGCCCTGGAGGCCGGCCAGGTTCGCAAGTACAGCCCCATCGGCTCGCTGGTGCTCACCTACGGCTGCAAGTTCAACTGCCCCTATTGCCCGATTCCGGCCTACAACCAGCGCCAGCATCGTGTCAAGAGCGGGCAGCGCATCGCCGGCGAAATGGCCCAGCTTCACCGCGAGTACGGCCTGGGCTACTTCTTCGGCGCCGATGACAACTTCTTCAACACCGAAGGACGCACGCTCGACATCCTGGAGACGCTGGCCGGCACCGAGATAGACGGCGCCCCGTTCCGAAAGAGGATACGCTGGGGCACCGAGGTTACCGTGCACGACACCTTAAAGCTCCGCCGGCATCTGCCGCTGGCCCGCAACGCGGGCATTCGCGCCCTCTGGCTGGGCGTGGAGGACATGACCGCCACGCTGGTCAAGAAAGGACAGAGCGTAGACAAGACCAGCGAGTCGTTTCGCCTGCTGCAGCGACACGGCATCAGCCCCATGCCGATGATGATGCACCACGACTCGCAGCCGCTGGTAACGCGCGGGCCGACGCCGTACGGATTGCTGAATCAGGCCCGGCTGCTGCGGAAAGCCGGCGCCATCACGCTTCAGGTCCTGATGATCACGCCGGCCACGGGCTCCCGGTTGTACGCGGAGTCCTTCGAATCGGGGCTGGTATATGAGAGCGTGGCCGGCCGGCGCATCGAGCCGCACATGTTTGACGCCAACTACGTGGTTGCATCCGAGCATGGCCAGCCCTGGCGCAAACAGCTCAACCTCATGGCCGCCTACGTCTACTTCTACAACCCGCTGCGTTTCCTGCTGGCACTGGTGCGGCCCAAGAGCAAGCTCTATCTCGCCGACGCGCTGGCCCAACTGGCCGGCATGCGGGGACTGGCCCAGACCATGCGCAGGACCTGGGGCTGGGCCATCCGGCTGATGCGCGGCAACATTCGGCGCAAGACAACGGTGCCCACCAGCCCGATCCCCATGCGCAGCGCGGATGGCGCACCAGCCAGTCACGCCCTGCCCGGGACACCCCAAGCCGGTCTCGTTCAATTGAACGTGCGACCCACGGCCACCAACCCTACCGACTAACCCTCCTGGGCCGGAGCCTGACGGGCGCCCCCCCGGGGGGAATCTCTGCAGAGGTCCGCTGATCCAAGGACCAACACTCGTACTACCGCCATGAGGTCGCACGTTCATAGCCACGGACTTGAGTCCCAGGGAGAGCCCGGCAACGCAGGCTTGCAGCCTGCACCATCGCGATTGCGATGCAGGCAAGATGCCTGCGGTACGGAGGCGTGAAGCCTGTGGGCCGTATGGCAGCGCCGTTGGCCACCAAACAACACGCCCCAGGCAGTGCGCCCGGGGCGTTGATTGCTTCGCTAAGTGCGCCCGTGCCGCCCAACGCGGGCTGGCCGGTCGAGTTCGCCGGTTAGGCGATGGTAATGGAGTCGTCCAGATAAACGTCCTGGATCACGTTCAGCAACCTGGCACCCTCTTCCATCGGCCTCTGGAACGCTTTGCGCCCGGAGATCAGCCCGGTGCCACCGGCCCGTTTGTTGATGACCGCGGTCTTCACCGCGTCGCCGAAGTCGTTCTTGCCGGCGGCGCCGCCGGAGTTGATCAGCCCGGCCCGGCCCATGTAACAGCCGGCGACCTGGTAGCGGCACATCTCGATCGGATGGTCGGTAGCCAGCTTGTCATCTACCAGCTTGTGGGTCTTGCCGAAGTTGATGGCCGTGAAGCCCGCGGTGTTCTCAGCCTGCTTCTGCTTGATGATGTCCGCCTGAATCGTCACGCCCAGGTGGTTGGCCTGGCTGGTCATGTCCGCCGCGATGTGATAGTCCGTGCCGTCCTTCTTGAACCCGCTGTTCCGCAGGTAGCACCACAACACCGTGGCCATGCCGTACTCGTGGGCCATGTGGAACGCCTCGCTGACCTCCACGATCTGGCGGCTGGATTCTTCCGAACCGAAGTAGATGGTCGCCCCCACAGCCACCGCCCCCATGTCCGCGGCCTGCTTGACGTTGGCGAACATGATCTGGTCGTACTTGTTGGGGTAGGTCAGCAACTCGTTGTGATTCAGCTTGACCAGGAAGGGGATCTTGTGGGCGTACTTGCGGGCACAGGCGCCCAACACGCCCAGCGTGGACGCGACCGCGTTGCATCCACCTTCGATGGCCAGCTTTATGATGTTCTCCGGATCGAAGTAGATCGGGTTGGGGGCAAACGACGAGCCGGCGGTGTGCTCGATTCCCTGGTCAACCGGCAGGATGGAGAGGTATCCCGTGCCGCCCAGACGCCCGGTGTCGAACAGGCTCTGCACCGAGCGCAGCACCGGAATCGAGCGATCGGTCTGCGCCATCACCCGATCGACGAAGTCGGGGCCCGGCAGAGTCAGCATGGATTTGTCGATGCCCGTGCACTTGTGACCCAGCAGCGGCTCTGCTTCGCTGCCAAGCAAGTCGAGGACCGCGCTCATGATCTTGTCTCCCATCAAAAAAACACTGCGACGAACGCCCGATTCAGCCGGGACGGAAGGATACCCCAATCATCGGTCAGCCGGAAGGGCAAGGCCACTTCGCCGGCGCCCGATTATGACCGGTGCCGGCTCCTCAGGAAGGCCAGTCGATTGGTTCTCGGACGCGTTCTGAGCGGCTCGGTTTCCGCGCCGTACAGTTGCCACGGCCGAACGGCTGGGTTAGTTTACCGGGCTTGCCGGGGCGTCACGGGCGATCGGAGGGGTTGGTTCGCGGTTGCCCCAAGTACCCCACAAGGAGGACGCAGATGAGCGACGAAGATCTGAAGGTTGACGAGCAAGAGGCGCAGGACGCTGACGATCAGGAAGAACTTTCCGAAGAGGAGCAGGAACAGGCCAAGCTGAAAGAGGCCATCAGCGTCGAGGCCGACGACATCGGCACCCTCCGCAAAAAGCTCACCGTGACGGTGCCCCGCGAGTTGATCGACGACCGGATGCAGGAGCAGTTTTCCGAACTAAAGCGCGAGGCCCAGGTCGACGGGTTCCGCCGCGGACGAGCCCCTCTGCGCCTCATTCAGAGACGGTTCGGCCGCGACGTGGGCGACCAGATGACCGCGCCGCTGGTTGGCAACGCCTACATGGCGGCCCTGGAGAAGGTCGATCTGAAAGACAAGACCATCGGCGAACCGCGAGTCTGGGTAAAAGTGCCCGAGCATCAGCCCGGCGACGCCGGAGGCAAGAAGACTACCCTGGTGGACAAGCTGCTGGAAGCGGAGAAGGCGATGGACTTCATCCACCTGCCCGCTGAAGGCCCGTTGACCTACACCTGCGAGGTCGAGCTCCGCCCGGAATTCGAGCTGCCCAAGCTGGACGGCATCAAGCTGGAACGCCCCACGGTCGAGATTTCAGAGGAGATGGTCACGGCCGAGATCGACCGCCTGCGCGGAATGCGCGGGCAGTACGTGCCCGTTGAGGAGGGCTCCGTCCAGGAGGATGATTCGCTGGTGGTTCATCTCAAGGGGACGGTTGGGGACCGCGTGCTGGTCGACGAGGACAATCACCCGATGCACGTCCACGACCAACTTGTTGAGGGTGTGCAGCTCGAGGGCCTGAAGAAGGCCCTGGTCGGCAAGAGCCTGGAAGACACGGTGAGCATGGAGGCCACCGTGCCCGACGACCACGAGGAAGGCGATCTGCGCGGCAAGCAGGCGAAGTTCGACCTGACCATCCGTGACATCAAGAGACTGCAACTGCCTGACCTGGATCAGGACTTCGCAGAGGCCGTCGGCGCCGACGACGTGGACGAACTCAAGCGGGTCGTGCGGCAGGAGCTGGAGGTCAATCGCGAGCACATGGCCCGGCAGAAGATGCGGGGCGACGTTCGCGACTACCTGATGGCCAACACGGAGCTGGACGTTCCCTCCGGCCTGTCGCAGCGGCAGACCGACCGGGCGCTGGCTCGCAACATGATCGAGATGTATCGGCTAGGTATCCCGCAGGAGAAGATCGAGAAGGAGATGGACACCCTGCGGACCACCGCCGCCGAAGAGACGGTCAAGGACCTCAAGCTCTTCTTCGTCATGGAGAAGATTTCCGACGAACTCGAGGTGGACGTGACCGAGGAGGAGGTCAACAGTGCTATCGGCATGATCGCCCAGCGGCGCGGGCGCAGGTTCGACCGCGTGCGCGACGAACTGGCCCGCGAGGGGGGCCTGGAGAACCTCTACCTCCAGCTTCGGGACGAGAAGATCATGGACCGCCTCATCGAGGACGCCGAGATCACTGAAACAGCCGTCGAGAGTCCGAAAAAGAAGTAGGGCTTGGGGCGCGAGAAAGCGGATTTAAAAACCAGAACCCGCTCGGCGAGGTTGCCGACGAAACCTGACCCGGGCAGACACCCGGGCGGGCGGAGTGGATGGGCTGCCGGCGTGGGTGGCCTCGGAACGCAGGGCCGCCTTGGTGGCGGGCTCTTGAACACAAGGATGCCTTCGACATGCCTGAACTGATGCGCCCTCTGGAGCCGTTGTATCAGCAGTATCCGCCGTACCAGCGGACCCGGGAGATGTCTATCGAGGACATGCTTCTGGATAACCGGATCATCTTCCTGGCCGGCGACATAACCGAGCGGACGGCCAGCGTCGTGGTCATGCGGCTGCTGTATCTGCAGTCGATCAAGAAGGACCAGGACGTCAACCTATACATCAACTCCCGCGGCGGCCTGGTGGACCAGACGCTGGCCATCTACGACACCATGCAGTTCATGGGCTGCGACATCGCAACCTACTGCATCGGGCAGGCGGCCAGCGGAGCGGCGTTGATCCTCATGGCCGGCACCAAGGGCAAGCGCTTCATCCTGCCCAACGCCAAGGTCATGCTGCACCAGCCTTACGGTGGGATCTACGGTCAGGCCGAGGACATGAAGATCCAGGCGGAAGAGATCCTCAAGAACAAAAAGGTGCTCAACGAGATCATCGCCGAGCACACCCGCCAGCCGTACGAGAAGGTGTGCGAGGAGACCGAGCGGGACCGCTTCATGGACGCCGACCAGGCCAAGCAGTACGGCGTCGTGGACGAAGTTCTGCGCGAGCTGCCGTCCGACGACAAGAAGACTTCGAAGTCGTAGACAGCAATCCCGTCCGTTCGGGGAGGGCCGGGCAGGAATCGGCTTATCCCCGGATGTGTCCCCCCGGCAGCCGCTGGGCTGCCCGACGAGCTGCAAAAAGAGGATGCCACAACGTCATGGCCACGAACAACCTTATCCCCTACGTGATCGAAACCACCGGGCGCGGAGAACGGGCGTACGACATCTACTCCCGGCTGCTCAAAGACCGGATCATCTTCCTCGGTGGCGAGGTCAACGACGACATCGCCAATCTGATCGTTGCCCAGATGCTTTTTCTGTCCAACGAGGATCCCAAGGCTGATATCAGCTTCTACGTAAACTCACCTGGCGGATCGGTCACCGCCGGGCTGGCCATCTACGACACCATGCAGTTCACCCGCTGCGATGTGGCCACTTACTGCCTGGGCCAGGCGGCCAGCATGGGGGCCATACTGCTGCTCGGCGGCGCCAAGGACAAGCGCTCCATCCTGCCCAACGCCAAAGTGATGCTTCATCAGCCCCTCTGGGGTCGCGAGGGGCCCGCCACGGACCTCTCCATCGCGGCCGAGGAGATTATCAAGGTGCGCGCCCGCCTCTACGAGATCGTGGCCAAGCACACCGGGCAGGATCGCGACCGGATCGAGAAGGACTGCGACCGGGATAACTGGATGGATCCCGGCGAGGCTCTCGAATACGGCCTGGTAGACAGGGTGCTGGAGCACATGCCGGATTGAGCAGCGAGCCCGCCGGAGCCGCGTTGGGGTTGCATATCCAGCGTGATTGGGGTAATAAGAGTGCTGTCGCCCCTGAAGTACGGGGCGATTGTACTTTTCGTGGAGAGATTCGCCGATGGGTATCCACCGAAGCGCCCGCCGCCGCGCCGAGCGAGCCGCCGCCGCTAATCAGAAGGCTGTCAACGCTCCCAAGAAAGCCAAGGAACGCGCCCGGCGGGACGCCAGGATGATCGACATCATCAAATCGTCCCAGCCGCCGTATGCACCTGCGGTCTTGTCCTGGATGAGCGCCAAGCTAGGCAAGAAGGCCGGCCGCATCTCCTCCGAGGACATCGCGACGCTAACGTCGTAGACGCTGTTTAGCAGCCGTAAACCCCGCTTCCTGACAACCTGCCGATCGGGCCGCATTGCCCGCGACGGGTCTGCGCCCTGCGAGCACGTCCAATAAAAACCCGATTGCAGTACCACTAAACGCTTGACATCGTCCAGGACGCTGCCTACGCTTCTGAATCCCACGGGTCAGACTCAATCTTGCGGGCAGGATTAGAGAAACTGGCGTCACTTCCAGTCAACGCGGTCACATATTGCTCAACTCAGGAGGACAGGTCATGCACAGTGGAAGACGGTATTTGCTCGGGTGTTTCTGCGCGCTGACACTCTGCGCTACCGGCTTGATTGGCTGCCAAGCCGGCGGTGGCGGAGGCGGAGGCGGCGGAACCGATGACCCGCAGCCGGACGACGCGGGGGAATTGCAGGTCAGTTTCGACGCCGAGGGCGGCAACTTCGCGGTAGCCGAAGACGAGGAGGGTAACGCGTACACATTTCGCGAGCAGGATGGCCGGATCACCGAAGCCAATATCCGCACGCCAGACGGGCGGACGTTAAAGGCTTCGTTGGACGAAAACGGTAACCCGGTCAAGTTCCGCGCTGGCGACAACAGCAACGCGGACCTGGTCTACGCCGGCGAGGCGGTTCGCATCCGCTATACGGACGCCGGCGGCAGAGTGGACGACATGTCCGGCTTCGACGCCGCGGCAGCCAAGGAACGCGTGCAGGCCCGGCGCATGGCCCACCGCGACAAGCGGCGAGTGGTCATGCAAGGTGCGACGCAGCGGGTGGAAACCCTGACCCGCGGGTTGGAGCAGTTCGAGGAGGTCGTCGAGTCGATTCTGGACGAAGAGGAGAATCCGAACTCGCCGCTGCGCGGCACGCCACTGGAAGAGCCCATCAGGAAAATCGGCCGCATCGCCAGTGTCGTGGATGTGGCGGAGGTTGATGATCCGGAGGTGCTGGACACGGATCTGGACGAGATACCGACCCAGATTCTGGACATCGCCGGTCAGAACTACACGCTGTTCGAGGCCGAAGGATTCTGCATGGCCGAGAATCCGTTCCGGGTCGACAGCCGGCTGAGCTTTGACAGCGACGGCGTGTTGAACAACGAATTCGACAAGAACCTGCTCTTCGACGTGAGCGAGGGCGGTGGCACTGAAGACCGCGGCTTCACTATCAACTGGCAAGCCCTCACCCCGATCAACGCGGTTCGGGAAGACCAGGATCTCGGTTACACCGTCGGCGTGAACCCCGTGTTCACGGGCACCGGCCTGGCAGAAGACGGCAGCATCACCGTCGAACGTCGCTTCCTGGCGGACATCGAATCCCAGGTCGAGGTCTTCACCGTATCGACCGCTCGTGCGGAGCAACTCTTTAACGCTGCCTTCATTAATGGCGAGCTGATCGACGGCATCCTGGAGTTCGACCTGGTGCTGATCGACCTGGCGGACGAGACGCCGGCCGAGAAGCTGGGGCGCCTGCGGTACTACAACCAGAACGACCCGCCACCGCTTGAGGAGGACCGCCTGTACCGCTGTGAAGTGATCGACCAGGCCGAAGACATTGACGACGTGGCCGGGGCACACCTCAACTGCGACGAACTCCAGAGGATCGGCCCCTACCAGCCGTTCGAGGTCAGCTTCATCAGTCGCGACCGGGCGCGCAACCTGGACTACGACTGGTTCGTGAGCGCCGGTTACGGCTACGTAGAGGATCCGTTCAGCCCCATCAGCACTACCGTGACCGCACTGGAAGAGGGGCCGCTGGAGATCAGTCTCATCGTGTCGGACCTGGACGTGCAGCCGGCGGTATTCGAACTCTACACCTGTGAGGTGTTCGTCGGCGACGTGCAACTCGGGGTAGCGCTGGATTGTCCTGGGGAAATGACCATGGACGAGTTCGGCTTCTTCTCCGTGACGGGTGCGCCGCCGCCGCGGCCTCCCGGCGGTGACGAGGCCGTCGGCCCGGCGGCTCAGACCATCGGCGAACCCTTCTACGAGTGGTACGTGCTGGGCACCAGCGACTTCTGGGTTGTTGACCCCTTCGCCACACAGACCGATATCGGTTTCTTCGACACCGGTCACTTCGAAGTCAACGTGGCCATCTATAACCCGGACGGCACCGTGGAGTTCGGCTCCTGCCCGGTTCACGTGGATGTGGGCGAGTTCGACGAGTGCGAGGTGTTCGAGTGGTACGGCGACGGCGTCTGCGACGACTTCTGCCTCTATCCCGATCCGGACTGCCTGACAGACTGGTGCGCCGACAACGGGTACTACGGTGACGGTTTCTGCGATCCGGATTGCCCCCAGCCCGACCCGGACTGTGGAGGATTCGACGAGTG
>JANQGB010001017.1 GCA_028277545.1 Phycisphaerae bacterium
TCTGCGATGATCCGGACGCCCCCCGGCCTGAGCCGTGGGTGCACTGGGTGATCTACAAGATCCCCGCCCAGGCAACCGGCCTGCCGGAGAACGTGGCCAAAACCGAGACGCTGGACGAACCCGCCGGCCTGCTCCAGGGTCGCAACTCGTGGCGTCGCATAGGCTACGGCGGCCCAGCACCGCCCCCCGGCCACGGCGTGCATCACTACCACTTCAAGCTCTATGCGCTCGACACTGTGCTCAGCACCGGCCCCGGCATGGATAAGGACCAACTGCTGGCGGCCATGAAAGGTCACATCCTCGCCGAGTGTGAACTGGTGGGCACCTACGAGCGATGAGGCGATCTGTGGATAACGACACGGGCGCTGTCGCTACGTGCGCGATACGCCGGTGTGTGTGTATGCACTCAACGCCACACGCCCCGCTGCAAAATTAGCTGCGTCCCCGTCTACAGGCCGTCTGCGCACAACACAGGGCAGGTCCGGTCAACCGACTCGACGCGATAACCGGACCTGCCCCTTTGTCTTGCTACTACTGCCTCATGCCGAGCGCCTGCTACTCAGCCGGCACGGTCTCCACCTGAAGATCACCGTACACGACGCGCACCTGGCCGTCATTCAGTGTCCAGCGCAACAGCACCTCTGCGGTGTCGTCCGGCGTCACACGCTGGCCGAAGTACTCCGGCTCGTGCCCGTCGCCGGCCAGCTTCTGCACGAAGGCACAGGTCACCGACATGGTCATGACGTCGCCCACCAACTCACCAGTGATGGACGCAAACGGCTCCGAGTCATCGACTTTGATCCGCCCGCTGGCCGCCGACGCCATCGCCACCTGGGCGCTGACGGCCGTGGGGTCCAGCGACATCGGATAGCGGTTGGTGAGCTCCGCGTACAATCGCAGCCCGTTCAATAGGGTATTCTCCGTCATGGGCGGGATCGTCACGTCGACCTCGCGCGTTCCGTCCGCCATCTGCACGTCGAACAACCCGTCTTCCAGCGGCACGTCCCACTCGAACTGGTCGTAGACGGCCAGAACCTGCCCGCCCACCAGCGCGACGTGCAGCTCGATCTCCATGCGTACGGGCAGGTTCGTGTCGGCGTCTATCCACAGCCGGGCCGCCATGCCCTTGTGGGCCTCAGCGCCCCCACCGACGAAGTTCAGGCCCAGCCTCTCGGCCGAGACCTCGAAGCCGGCCACCGTATGCCCGTCCATCTCGCTTATCCCGAGTTGCCGGTCGGCCTCGCCGCTCAACTCCAGAAACTTGCGAATGAACTCGTCCGGTGTAGCACGCCGCGGATTGTGCGCCAGGTTCTCCACTCCGTGCAGCGTGATGGCCATATTCATGGACGGCTGCAGCACGACCAGCGGCCCGTCCACCTCCCGGAAGATGGACATGCCCGGCCCTTCGCCTCCTGCCCTGGACGGCCACCCGCCAGCGGCACCCAACGCAAACGTGCCCAGGTCCATGTCGAAACGCATGCCGAGTTCGTTTGACATGTACATCGTGCCATCGAGCAGCGGCTGTTCCGCCTGGTTTATGAACTGCTGAAACCGGGCCACGATCGTGTCCGCTTTCCGCATCTGCTCCAGGGCCGAGGCGAAGGCACTCTGCCTGGAGGTCAGGAATACCGCCGCAATCACGACGCAAGCTGCCGGCAGCAGAAGCGCGGCAATACGACGTCCGGTGGATTGGTTCAGAGTCATGGCTATGCCTCCCAGCCGTCGCCGACTACGCGCCACCCAGCTCGTGGGAGCCAGGAAGTGGGCCTCGTCAGGCAGAGCGGCCATCAGTTCTTCGCGTAACTGGTCGTGGTCCCGGTCGAAGGCCTCGTACATGCGAACCCGCTCGGTGTGCTCCTGGCGGGCGACCTTCAACTGCTCTCGACAGTCCGCACAGACGCGGGCATGCGACACTAGCCCCTGGGACTCGTCGGTGTCGAGCACTTCCATGGCCAGCAGGTCCCATTGCTCGGCGCTCGGACATTTCATCGTTGCACCTCCTGCCTGTTGACCGCACGCCGCAGGCGCTTCACCGCCGACGACAGCACGCGATACACTCCGGATTTGGATAGGCCCAGCACGGCGCGGACCTCTTCTGCATCACGACCCTGCAGGTAGTAGGCGTGCAGGGCCCAGCGCTCCTTGTCCGTAAGACCGGGAGCGGTTCGACTCTGTCGCTCGGGCAGGGAGGCAATCGCGTCCCTCAGGCAGACCAGCCGGTCGTCGGGCGGATCATCCACGCTGCTCCGCAGCGACTGCCAGGCTGCGAAACCAGCGACCTTACGCCCCTCGCGCAGCTTCTGGCGGCGCCACTCGCGACAGACCTGGCGGGCGATGCTTACCAGCCAGGCGGCAAAACGTTGTGGATCGTTAAGCGTACCCAGCCTACGGTACGCCCGCAGGAACACCTCCTGCGTCAGATCCGCGGCGGCATGGAGGTCGCGCGTAGCGTCGTAGCAGATCGCCCGGACCAGCCGCGCCCGGCGATCGTAGAGCTCGGCAAAGGCCGATCGATCGCCGTTCAGCACACCCAGGACCAGGGTCCCGTCACTCGCGGACACGTCGCCGTCCTCCAGCAACCATGATGGCCATCATGATACCAGTGGCCGGCCGGGGAGTTCTGTCCATCAAAAAACCGCAACCCAGAACGCAGGCGTGACTCTCGTCAGCCGACCCGGGCAGGCTCGGACAAAGCGCCGTCTGGAAGCCAAGTGGCTAGGAACAGACCGAACTCGCGCGACCAGGCAGATGTGTCAGCCGAGTTGCCAGATGTGCCAGCCGAGTTGCGTCCAGCAGAGCAGCAATCGGCGTGCTGCGCGAGGTGGCCCGGGGAGAGCGCGTTAGCCTTAATCTTTGCCAGAACAGTAGTTAGGACGCTCGCCGACGACAAAAAAGTAGCCTGACCCCATTACTCGCTTGACCCCTTTTACTCGAGTGTCACTTCGGTTCCGGGGTCCAGGGCGTGGCCGCCGGGCGGCTCGGAGTCGGTCACGATATCGTCGTCGCTGAGGTCTCCCGGCACGGCCACCAGGCCGGCTTGCTCGAGCATGTTGCTGGCCTCGGCCACCGTCATGCCCTCAACGAAAGGCACGTTCCGTGTGACATCGGGGCCTGCGGTGCTGTTGACCTCTTCAAGTATGCTGTTTCGTTCATCGTTACTCTTATCCGGCTGCTTGACAGGCTGAGCATTCCCTACAGTCATGTAGGTCTCGCCAGCGCTGACTTCCACCACCTCGGTGCCGTCGGGCCAGGGAGTCTCGTCGCGGCGGGTCAGGTAGACGCACCCCTCAAAGGCAGTCCAGTAGACAGTGTCGCTGTCGTCGGGTTCTATCTCCACGTGGTAGGAGGTCCCGACAGTGCCAAGCATTACGTACGAGGTGCGGAAAGCGAACCGCAGCCAGCCCAGGGACCTGAGAGCAAGTCTCTGGTTGCTGTTGCCGGAGGTATTCTGCGCGTTGACAAACACGCTTCCGCGGTCGAGCTCGAAGATGGGCGCACTAAGTCCCGCCAAAACTAGCTGGCCAGCGCTACTCCTGCCCGCCTTGTCAGTCAGGATCACCGCAAGCTGCGTCAGTTCATGTTCGAACGTGTGTCGCTCGTGCTCGCCCGTCGTCTCGACGATGCAGTCCTCCCAGCCCAGTTCCTCGCAAGACCGGAGGGCGCCTATCCCGGACGCGATCTCATCTGGAGTGCAAGTGCAGCATCCCAGTACTACCAGCCCGAGCAGTGACAATCCCAAACATCTGTTCATAACGTAGCTCCAGTATCAGCAGGTCGATTCCATCCTGGCTCGCCCCCTTCTCTTCGTGCCGCCCCGTGGAGGCAGCATCACCTGGCGCCTGCGGCGGCACTCCTTTTGTTGACCGCGGGCCACTACGCGGCCGGTGGCAGCCGCAGCGCCTGCCCAAGCATCGCCGCCCGGCGCGCCCATTCATCCTTGGCGGCAGTTATCCAACTGCTCGCCCCAGCACCCAGCCAGAGGGCCAGAGCCATGGAGGTGGGCGGGGTCAGGTAGCGCGACTGTACGTAGATCGCCACGGCCAGGACAACGCAGCCGATGGTCAGCAGTACGTTGACGACATACCTCGACACTCGACCCCGCCGGCCCGGGAACCGCCGGCCAACCAGCGCCCCCACCACTGTAGCGACCAGACACCAGCCGAACTGGACCCATCGGGACGGGCGACCTATATGATGGGCATCCATCAACGCGGCGATTGATTCGGCAATGAAGTACACGCCGAATACGTGGCCGTTTCTGTATTCCGGCCCCATCTCAACCCAGTCCGGCTTTCTGCGGTCCTTCACACGGGCGTCCCCTATGACAACTATCCTACCGGCGAACCAGCGTTCGAGTTGCTCGTCGTCGGCCGTCATCGCGTCGTAGTAGAAGACGGTGTGTTCATCCAGTTCGTCTTGTGCGGGAAGTTCCAGTCTATAAAGTCCTGTCTTCACCGTGCGGGTAGCCCAGCGCCACTGATCGTCGTCTGTTATCACATCCATCGGTTCCAGCTCAACACGTCCTGTCGTTGCCGGACGGGAGACCCCGTGTGCATGATCGTCTTTTCTTAAAGCATCCGCTTCGCCCACATCGATGGCCGTCAAGGCTATGCGGTCCGTGTACGGCAGCCAGGCGTCACCGGCTGCGTCCCCGTTGGCCGGGCGATCGTATTCGACGTCCAGCCACAGGTTCTCGCCGTTCCATTCAATCACGCCGTGCGCGCCAGGACGGTTTATCAGGGCGAAGGTGGCCAATGCCACGGTCGGCACCAGCGGGCGGGTCGCCGGCTTGGCCACCAGGGCAATGTCGGGCGACGCAGCCTTTCGCTTCTTGGCCATCAACAGCCCCCACCCGTTGACGCTCCGCAGGATCGGGCCACTTACCCAGGGAGAGCCGTCATCGTTCAAGAAGAAGACGCCCAAGGTCACTATTGCATCCTGCTCACGAAGCGCGCGCACGCCCGCCACGAAGGCGTCGTCGGCGGCGTGCTCGTCCTTGAACCAGTAGTCCCACACTACGGCTCGCGGCCGGGCCCGGGCCAGCCGTTTCATGAGCACGCCGTGCAGTGGCCGGTAGCTCAGCAGATTGCCCGGCACCACGTCCGGACAGGCGTGCCGAGCTGCCAGCTCCGCGACTCTGGAGTTGCACTTGTCGGTAATAGCCACCACTACAACCTCGTCCAACCAGACATTGGGGTTCAACGTTCGGGCGCCCGCCGCCGCCAGCATGCCAAAGGACCGCTCCGGAAAGGTGACCCAGCCCCATCCACCAGGCGTAGACTCAACTTGGGACCACGCAAAGGCCACCAGACACACCAGCAGAGCCAAGCCGCCCACAGCGGTCGAGTGATACTTGGCGGTTATCCACTTCAGGCGCCTGCGAGCACGATAGACGCGACCTGGAGCCGCAGTGTGGTGCAACGGAGTGGCGCTGAAGTAAGCGTCCAGGTCGGCCAGAAGTTCGGAAGCGGACTGGTAGCGATGTTCCTTCTCCTTAGCCAGGCATTTCAGAATGATGGCCCGAACCTCTCGATCAACCCGCGCCCGTGACAGAGCTTCCGTGTCTGGCGCTGTCTCCCGAACGTGCCTGAAGATCTCCTCTGCGTCTTCCGGGTACTGGAGCTGGTGAACCGGATACGGATGGCTTCCGGTCATCAATCGATAGAGCATGACCCCGAGGGCGTAGACATCGGTGCGCACATCGATCCGGCGCGGGTCGCCACCGGTCTGTTCCGGGGCCATATGAAAGACAGTACCCATGGGCTGACCATACGGGTCGAATACCGCCCCGGCTTGCTTGGCCAGCCCGAAGTCGATGAGGTAGGGGCGCCCGTCGCTGTTGACCCGGATGTTGGCAGACTTCAGATCGCGATGGATAACCGCCTGTTGGTGGCAGTAACTGACCGCCGCACAGACTCCTCGGAACAAGGCCAGACGCTGGTATGTTGTCGGGTTCTGGCTGGAAACGTAGTCATCCAGGGAGCAGCCCTCCACATACTCCATGGCGTAGTAGCAGCAATCCTCGGATTTGTCCTTTTCCCAGAGTTTGACTATGTTCGGATGATCGAGCGCCGCGAGGATCTTGCTCTCGTGCAGGAAGCGTTCCTCGGCCTCGGCCTGAGAATCAGCAGTCCGCCTGAGGACCTTGAGGGCGACTTCGCGCAGCGCCTGGCCGTGCCGGACGTCCCTGGCCAGGTAGACTTGCCCCTGCCCCCCCTCGCCGATCTCCCGGACGTACTCGTAGCCTGCTATCGGCACGAGGGCGGGATCTGGCGGAGTCGACCGGCTCAGACTCACCGTCTCCGGCAGTTCCCGGAAGTCGAATTCGTGCGGTTCCGGTGTCTTCATGAAGTCACCAGCGGCCTGCTCATTGTGACACAGCAACGACTCGACGTCGGCTTGAAGTGCAGCATCACCTCCACAAGACCTGGACAGGAACATCGCGCGCTCTTCCGGCGCGCAGGCCAGGGCCTGCTCGAATAGCTTCTGCACTCGCCGCCAGCGCTTCTTAGTCATGGTCTGGGCTTGCCCTCCACTGTCGTACCCCCCGTTGACAATTCCCGGTGCAACCACGCCTTGGCATAGCGCCACTCAAGCTGCACCGTGCGGCGCGAGATACCGAGAGCATCGCCCGTCTGTTCTTCTGTCAGGCCGGCGTAGTAGCGCAGCATGACGATGACGGCCTTCCGCGAGTCCAGGCATTCGAGCTTTCCGAGGATTTCATGGATGGCCAGCATCTCGGACGGATCCTGCTCCCGCCCCGGCAACTCGGAGCCAAGTTCCACTTCATGACGGTCGCCGCCACGCTTGGCCCGCTTTCTTCTACGTACGTCATCTATGCGGATTTGGCGCATGGCCCGGGCTGCAACAGCAAAGAAATGTCGGCGGTTCTGGATTTTCATATATTCCCCCGCGGTGAGTCGAACGAATACCTCGTGTACCAGAGAAGTGGCTTGTGGAGTCCCAGCCTGCGCCGCTCTGCCAGTTTGCTTCCTGGCCAGGGCGTGGAGTTCTTCATAAACCAGCTTCCACAGCCTGCTCCGGGCAGCGTCATCGCCCTGCTTTGCAGATGACAAGAGTTGGGTCACGCTCTCGGGGGATTCTGGCGACACTGGCAGTCTCTCTATGGGGTATTCAGATCTGACCCGAGAATCCTACACAATAACGAGCCTGCACGATAGCCCGCCTCTTGGGCCCGCAAGAGACACCTCCGCGTGTCACGGCCGGACGCACCTTCTGAGTGTCACTTCGCCAACGCCGGGCTCGCGATTGGTACGAAACGGACCGGCCGCCTCGAGGCAGCAGCCATCCGCCATGTGCCGAGAGCCGTCTCGCCACATCCCCTCAACGTTCATTTCTTGCGCTGCCGTCGCTCGGTTGTCGTATGTGCTAGGTATCCGGCCTGGGTGCCTCCACAGCGCGTTCGTTCGCGGGACACCTGAGCCTGCCGAATCACCTGATCGTGAATCCGCGCAGCCCGGTGGATGTGACGGCCTGCGCCACTTGATACGGTGTCAATGCTAGGCAGGAGTATGGGCCATGACCACAGATACCGGCTACGAGAGTGGAGTGGAAATGCGCCAGCAGCTCGGCGAGTTCGTGACCTGCAACCTGGAGAACGCATCGCTCGGCTGGCCGCTGCGGTCGTCTCCGCGCACCAACAACGGTCAAGCCCGGGCGGACAGCGGCTCGGCGGCGGGGTTGAGAGTGCTGATCCTGGGACAGGTGGAGTTGGAGTTGCCCGTGACGGTGGACGCCACGCGGAGGCAGTTGATGGAACGTCTGCCGGGCGCAAGGCCGAGACGCTCCAGCGGAAGCGGCACGTGCGACATCGGCCCCGCAGACGTTCCATCAACTGCCTCCGCG
>JANQGB010001048.1 GCA_028277545.1 Phycisphaerae bacterium
CGTAGCCCTGCGCAGCGTCGTGTGCAACCGGCTGCGGCAGGCGCGGGCCGAGCGAAAGCTATCACGCCCCTTAGCTTTTGCGCCCGAGTATTATGTCGCGAAGACTGTACAATTGCCGTTCACGCTACGAGGCACTGCACGAAACCCTGCAGTCGGGAGGCGCACCGCGTGAGAGCAACTGTTACTACCGCCGAGATCGTCGCCGGTCTTGACCGCGTTGGTGCCGGGGGCCAACGGCTGATCGTTCATGCCTCGCTATCGAGCTTCGGGCATGTCGTCGGGGGGGCCGAGGCTGTGGTCAACGCGTTGGTCAGCGTAGCCGAGACGGTGGTAGTGCCCACTTTCACCTTCTCCCCCGCACTGGCGGTACCCAATGGAGACCGCTTGCCGCGGAACGGAGCCGACTATGATCAGGACCCGTGCGGAAGTACAAAGCCAACGCTCTTCCATTCAGACCTTGAGGTTGCCAGGCCACTCGGCACCGTCGCCGAGACCATGCGCCGCCATGCCGGCGCGGTGCGCAGCAGTCACCCGCTCAGCTCCTTCGCAGCCGTCGGCGCGGCTGCGGCCCGGTACGTCAGGGACCATGCCTGGGACAAGCCGTTGCTACCCGTAGCACGCCTGCGCGACGACGGTGGTTCGGTGCTTATGCTGGGTACGCCGCTGACTTCCTGTACCGCTATCCACTTGGGTGAGCAACAGGCGGGGCGCCGGGCGTTCATCCGGTGGGTCCGAGATGCTGAGGGCCGGGCTCGTCGCGTGCGTGTCGGGGGCTGCAGTCAGGGCTTCGATCAACTTGCCCCCCACATGGAGGGAGTGGCCGAGACGGCGATCGGCGAAGCTCGCGTGCGCCGCCTCAGTATAGCGTCCGTGTTGCAGGCGACGGTTGATTGCCTGGCCCGCGATCCGCTGGCGCTGGTCTGCCCGGCGCGATGCAGGCGCTGCCTGGACGCGGTTGCTGGTGGGCCGCTGGAGTGAGCCTGCCGCACGCTAACGGGCGTCCGGTAACAGTGCCAGCGCCAGGCTCCGCCCTGATGGGTTTCTACCAGCGTCATGCCGGCTCTACGGCTTGGCGGTTACGCCCGCGCTGGCGCCAACGGCTAAGCGACGTTCAGGCCGGCTTGATCATCTCATAGCGCCATGACCGGAAGCTCTCATGTGAGCGCGTCATCGTGTATAGGGCTAATACCCTATTAGTCGGTTAGTAACTTGGAGCGCGGTGCTGTTCGTATACAATGTGAGTGAGGGGTTATTTGCCGGCCGGGCGTGACAACAGACCCGGAGGCTTCCGGGAAGGAGCGCTGCTATGGTGTATGTACGGAGTCGGGCTCGTTGGCCATGGAGTGGCACTCTGTTCTTGTTCCCACTCCTCGCCTTGAGCGCTCTCGTCAACACGGCTCGTGCCGAACTGCCTCTAGTTGGCGTAAATGCCGGCGCGCCCATCTGGAGTGGCTCGGTACTGTTTACCGACTCTTTGGCGGCCGACATCGCCGGCTCGGGCTGCCGGACCGTGCGGATCAACTTCCGCATCGACGGCCACAGCACCTGGACCCCCAGCCACCTGGCGAACTACGACCAGATCATCGAAACCGCCCGCAGCCATAACCTCCAGGTGCTCGGCATCCTGGCGTACGAATCGGTGGCCGGCGGCCAGGCAGACTGGAACGAGAACTGGGACACCACCGGGATGAATGACTACATCCTGAACTTCGCCGACACCGCCTACATGCTCGTCGACCGGTACAAGGATGACGTTAAGCTGTTCGAGATCTGGAACGAGCCAGACTGCTGGAGCGTCCCGCCGTCCTCGAACCCCTTGCAGCCGGGCTGTTTCTACATCTGGCCCAGGAACTATGCCAACGTGCTGGCAGAGACGTACAAGCGATGTCTCACGCTGGGCGGGTCGGACTTCTTCGCCACCAACGGGATCTCGCTGTGTAGTGCCGGCCTCTTCGGACACGACATCGGCGGGTCTTTCTCGCCATCCATGACCGACTACATGAACATCGTCTACCAGCAGGACGACATCTGGGATGTTTTTGAGACTGTAGCCGGAAGACGGTATCCGTGGGATTTCTTCGGCTATCACTTCTACCTAAACCAGGGGTCGGCGGTCTCCACCTCGGAGTTGGACAGCTTCTTCAACAACGTCCGCTTCTGGAAGTCGCACTACGCCGACTCTGCGCCCATTATGGTCACCGAGTTTGGTTGGCGCAGTACTGCCGTGGGCGAGCAGCTCCAGGCAGACAACCTTACTGACGCCTACGACTGGCTGCGTGCCCAGGAAGACGTCGTCGCCGCCTATTGGTATCAGTGGAACGATGGCGATGGTGGTTGGGGCCTGGTCTTCAGCATCGGAAATCCCAAGCTCTCCTACTTCGCGTTTGCCGAGCAGTGTGGCGACCAGCCGCCGCCCACGGCCAAATTCCAGGCCTTACCGCTGGCGGGGCCGGCGCCGCTGGACGTCCAGTTCCTGAGTACCTCAATCGGGCTTATCGATACGTACCAGTGGGATTTCGGCGACTCGTCCACTAGCGACGAACGCGATCCGCAGCACGAGTACGCCTCGCCGGGGACGTATACTGTGTCTCTTACGGTGTTCGGCCCCGGGGGAAGCGATACCGAAACTAAGGTGGACTTCGTACAGGTGACGGTGCCGCCCAATCCGGCGGACCTGGACCACGACGGCGACGCAGACCTGGCTGACTGGAGCCTGTTCGCCGCCTGCTTCACCGGCGCGGGCCAATCCGGGGTGCCGCCCGGGTGTGAGGGCGTCTCGACCACATTGCCGCCCGCAACCAGCTCTTATGAGTTAGTGGGTGGCATGGGTGGTCTGTCGGCTTCGATCTCGGGCGATGATTTGCTGCACGGCGTGATCGGCGTGGTCGAGCAGGGCGGCTTTCACTCAGCAGTACCCGGTGGTACGGCCGGTGGCCTGGCGGACCTCACCGACGGTCTCCAAGGAGGCGGCCTGGAGGCCGTGCTGGGCGACTACCTGCGACCGAGCCTGCATGTGCGCTACGAGCTCGCCGCCCCGCGAGCCATCGATCGCATTCACGTGTTTGCCAGCAACTCCGACGGGCGCGTGTTTCAGAACTACGATCTGGAGTACTCGACAGTAGGCGATTCCTCGTTCCAGCCTTTGCTGCCCTCGGTCACCACCGGGCCGTTCGGGCAGGTGAACGCGGGTGTCTACGGCGCCTCGCTGACCCGGGTCGTCAGTTCGGAGTCCGCTCCAATCGCGCTTGACGTCGATGCCCTGTGCTTCACCTTCTACGACGTGTCTACCGTCAGTCCTCCGGACGTATTCTGGGACGCCTACGACGCCGAGGAAACCGGCGACAGCGACGGCCAGCCCCGAGCTTACGTGGCCAGTATCATCAAGGAAATCGACGTTTTCGAATACGACGGCCCGCCATTGGTGAGTAACCGGGCCGACCTGGACGGCGACGGCGACGCGGATCTGGATGACCTCAGGGTCTTAGTGTCGAATTTGACGGGTCCGTGACCGGACTATGGGCAGGCGGCCGGACAAGGTCGGCGCGCTATGCCCGGCTGCTGTGCGTTCGTGCCGCCTCCTCTTCCTCCTGGCGGACTATGCCTTCAGTTGATCCGGATTCAGAGGCTTCAGTTCTTCCACTACGAACAGCCCGTCTTTGCGGATCAGCTTGTCGTCAAAATAAATCTCGCCGCCGCCACTCTCGGGCGTCTGGAGCATGACCATATCCCAGTGGACCGCCGAACGGTTGCCGTTGTCCGCCTCGTCCTCGTAAGCCGAGCCCGGCGTGAAGTGGAAACTGCCGCCGATCTTCTCGTCGAAGAGCACGTCCAGCATGGGCTCGGCAATATAGGGATTGACTCCAAGTGCGAACTCGCCGACGTAGCGGGCTCCCTCGTCAGTGTCCAGCACTTTGTTCAGATGGGCGGTGTCGCTGCTGGTGGCGTTCGTTATCTTCCCGTTTTCGAACTCCAGGTGGATATTGTCGTGGACCACGCCCTGGTAGATCGTGGGGGCGTTGTATTGGATCGTGCCATTGACGCTGTCGCGTACCGGAGCGGTGAAGACTTCGCCGTCCGGGATATTCAACTTGCCGTCGCAGGCAACTGCCGGCAGACCCTGAATCGAGAAGCTCAACTCCGTGCCCGGGCCGTTGATCTGCACTCGATCCGTGCTCTCCATCAGCTCCTTGAGAGGCTGCATGGCAGCGGACATCTTGCGGTAGTCGAAGGTGCAGACGTCGAAGTAGAAGTCCTCGAAGGCCTGCGTACTCATCCGCGCCCCTTGGGCCATGGAGTGTGACGGCCAGCGCAACACCACCCAGCGGGTCTTCCGGACCCGGATGTTGCCGTGGACCGGCTTCCACCAGAGAGACTGGTAGAGCTTCATCCGGTCCTCGGGCACGTCCGCAAGTTCCGAGATGTTGGGATTGCCTCGCAAGCCGATGTAGGCCTGGACTTCGCTCATCCGCTTCGCCTCAACGTCAGCGATTAGCTGGATCTGCTCCTCGCTGGCTTCAATCAGCAGCGAGCGCAGAATCTCGTTGTTCTTGATGGTCACCAGCGGTTGAGCGCCGGCATCGTAGACGGTGCGGATCAGCTCTGTCACGATGGCCGGAGGGACGTCGATTGCTTCAATGAGGATCTTCTCGCCCGGCTTCAGCGCGGTCGAGTAGTTGATCAGGACGTCAGCCAGTTTGGTCATGCGGGGGTCGATCATGCGTCTCTCCTGTGCAAACCTGATCCAACGTGGACACGCGGCGCCAATCGGCCCGTGTTCCGTGCCGGACAGGTCCTCTCTACGCCAGTCCGACCGCCACCTTAGCGGAAACCGGCCGGCAAGGGCAACCCGGGATGTGATGGGTCGGGAGTGCGACTGCTTCTTGCCCGCGAGTACCGGATGACCGCCACGTCGCGCATGGCCAGCACCACGCAGACCAACGTCGCCAGCAGGCTGATCCGCGCCCCGATCAGGCAGCGTGCTGGCCAGCCGAACATGAGCCGGACTTGGTGTCTGCCAGGGGGAGCGTCGAACTGGACTTGCCCGTAGGGTTGGCCGGCGCGGGCGATCGCCGGCTCATCGTCCAGCATCACTCGCCACCCGGGGTAATGAAACGCGCGGAGGTCCACGACTCCGCCGGTGGTCTCGAAGACCGCCGTGCGATCCTCCGGCTGCCAGCAAACCACCTCAACCGAACTCACCCCCGGACCGCGCAGCAGCCAGTCGGTGTTTGCCTGTTCCTTCATGGTCCGTTCAAGGTTGGCCGTCGGCGGGGCGAGGTAGGGCCAATCGGTGCCGCGAGCTACGAATGGGCGGCAGGAGTCAATGGTCTTCTGTCCAGACAGATAGAGATACCAGGGTATCACCGCCCCCAGGCTCAGGCTCATTACTACGGCGCTTCCACCCAGCAACGCGGACCCGCGATGCAAGCAATGCGTGGATCGACACGCACGGATTGCTCCCCAGGAAGCGGCCAACAGCAGACAGCACGGCAGTTGCAGCGCGGCGTGAAAACGATAGGGGCGCTGGATCTGTTGTAGCAACGATACGCGGTCCCAGACCGGCTTGCTCAATGGCGATTCCAATAGGATGGTCAGCACAACGAGCGCGGATAAGACCCACCACAGCCTGCGATCCTGGGAAGGGAAGTGGTTGCGAAACCTGGGCGCGAGTAGTACCGCAATACACACCAGCGCCGCCAGCAGGTAGCAGACCGGCATGGCTGTATCGGGAATCAGCCAGTTGTCGCGCCCGAAGGCGAAGTGGGCGAAACCGGGCCGGAAGTATTGCCCGGCGTACCAGTCCTTGGCTGCTTGACTGGCCTCCCCGCCCAGCGCCGTGAAGGGCCAGTAGAAGGCCGTCAGTGCCAGACCCATCGCTACGCCGCCCAGCGTCCACAGCACCGAGCGAACTCGTGAGAGGACCCCCGGGGCAGCCAGCGCAACAGCCAGCAGCGTACCACCCAGGACGAACGCCACCAGGAGGTGAGCCAACACTACCAGTCCGTATGCCACCCCGAACAAGGCCAGGTTGGTGCCGGTCGGCCTGCGCAGCAGGAGCACGATCCGGGTCACCGACCAGGGCAGCACTATCATGGCCCCGTGCTCGGTAATACCGAACTGCGAATAGGGCACGAACACGCAATACGGCCCCAGGGCGTACAAGGCGCCAACCAGCACGCTCGATGGCCGATTGAAGAAGAGTCTGCCGGTGCGGTAGGCCAGCCAGGCGCTCAACAGGAAGGTGAGCGGAATACCGAACCGCAGTGCCGACCACGCGTCGTCGGTCAACCACACCATCGGACTCAGCAGGTAATACGAGACCTTTCCGTAGACCATCAGCGGGTAGGCGCCGAAGCCGGCGAAGGTCTGGTCTGACCACCCGGGGACGGGCGAGCCGTGGGCCAGCCCGCGATAGAACTCGTGCAACCACCGTAAGTGACTCGGCGCGTCAGCCGTGGACACGCCCACGCTCTGGAACACCAGCAACGGCAGCGCCGGTACCACAATAGCGGCCGCCAGCAGAACCAGCAGCGCCAGCGGGACTCTCTCCAGCGACATCGTGCCCCCACCAGTGTGCCCCATCCCTTCCGCAGGAAGGGGTGG
>JANQGB010001054.1 GCA_028277545.1 Phycisphaerae bacterium
TCCAGGGTGCCCACCCCCCGATCGGCAGTCTGGCTCCGGCTCTGCTCGCCGAGCAGATCTTCGTAGGTCTCCCGCTGAACGGCTCGGAAGACACCGATCGGCTCGGGGAATGCCGGATAGTGCATCCGGCTGAGCAGATAGGCCAGCGACGGCTCGCGGCTCTGTTCGTCGTGGAACAGGAGATCGTCCTGGCTGACTCCGTTGCCCAGCGTAACGACCTCGGGATCGAGGCCATTCAGACGGATCCCCTTGTCTCCGTCCTTGCCGAAAATCAGCGGCCGACCGTGCTCGAGTTCGATGGTGTTGTCGAACTTGGTCTGCTTGTCGGTGGCGTACTCGAATGCGCCATGGTTGAAGATGTTGCAGTTCTGGTAGACCTCGACGAACGAGGTACCCCGGTGCTTGGCGGCCCGCTCGATCACGTGAGCCAGGTGCTTGACGTTAACGTCAAGCGTCCGGGCGACAAAGGTGGCCTCGGCGCCGATGGCGACGCTGAGCGGGTGCAGGGGGAAGTCGATCGCCCCCATGGGAGAGCTGCGGGTAGTCTTGCCCATCTCCGACGTCGGCGAATACTGCCCCTTGGTCAGCCCGTAGATGCGGTTGTTGAACAGCAGGATGTTGATGTCGAAGTTGCGCCGGATCGTGTGCAGCAGGTGATTGCCACCAATGCTGAGCCCGTCGCCGTCCCCGGTGACCACCCACACGTTCAGATCAGGACGGGCCGCCTTGATCCCGCTGGCGATAGCCAGGGGTCGGCCGTGGATACCGTGGAATCCGTAGGTGTTCATGTAGTACGGAAAACGGCTCGAACACCCGATGCCCGACACGAAGACAACCTGCTCCCGGCGAACGCCCAGGGTGGGCAGGACCTTCTTCATCTGGGCCAGAATCGAGTAGTCGCCGCACCCAGGGCACCACCGCACCTCCTGATCGCTGGCGAAATCCTTCGGCGTAAGCGCTGCTTGTTCGAGCGGAATTTCGGCGCTCATCACTTCGAACCCCCATTTAGCATTTTTTCGACTGCCTCCTCGATCTCGTGGATCAGGAAGGGTTTGCCCTGCACCTTGCCGAGCGGGATTACATCCACCAGGTATTCCGCCCGGAGTTTCACAGTAAGCTGCCCGAGATTCATCTCCGGCACGAGCACGCGCTTGAAGCGGCGGAGCACCTCGCCCAGGTTCCTGGGGAAGGGCTCGATGTAGCGGAGATGGACCGACGAGACATCCAGCCCGCGCTCTCGACAGATTTCCACGGCACTGGTTACCGACCCGTAGGTGCTGCCCCAGGAGACGACCAGCAATTCACCGCTGTCGGCTCCCACTACCTCCACCGGCGGGATGTCGTCGGCGATGCTGGCAACTTTGTTGGCCCGCATCTCGACCATCTTCTGGTGATTGTCGCTCTCGTAACACACGTTGCCGGTGATGTCGGCCTTCTCCAGCCCGCCGATGCGATGTTCGAGGCCGGGAGTACCCGGAATGGCCCACGGCCTGGCCAGGTGATCATCACGGGAGTAGGGCTGGAATGACTGCGGGTCCTGCGGATGCGTGACCTCGATAGTCGGCAGGTCATCGACATTGGGGATGCACCAGGGCTCGGCACCGTTGGCCAGGTAACCATCGGTCAGCAGGATGACCGGCGTCATGTACTGGACCGCGATGCGGAAAGCCTCGATGGCCATGTCGAAACAGTCCGGCGCGGTGGCTGCTGCCAGCACCGGCACCGGGCATTCTCCGTTGCGTCCCCAGACCGCCTGGAACAGGTCGGCCTGCTCCGTCTTGGTCGGCAGGCCCGTGCTGGGACCGCCCCGCTGCACGTTGAGGATCACCAGCGGCAGCTCGGTCATAACCGCCAGGCCGATAGCCTCGCTCTTCAGGGCGATGCCCGGGCCGCTGGTGCCGGTCACCGCGAACTCACCGGCGAACGCCGCCCCTATCGCCGCACAGACAGCGGCGATCTCGTCCTCCGCCTGAAACGTCCGCACGCCGAAGTTCTTGCGCCGCGAGAGTTCGTGCAGTACGTCGCTGGCGGGTGTAATCGGGTAGCTGGCGTAGACCAGGCGCTTGCCGGCCCGGTGGGCCGCCGTGATGAAGCCCGCCGCGGCCGCCTCGTTACCGGTGATCTTCCGGTAGGTCCCCGGGGCAATGGAGGCCCGCTCCACGCGGTAGGTCAATGGGAAGACCTCGGTGGTCTCGCCGAAGTAGTAGCCGGCCCTGAGGGCCCGGGTGTTGGCGTCCGCGACCGCCGGAGCCTTGGCGAACTTCTGCTCGATCCACTTGAGGGTCGTCTCCAGCGGACGGTTGTACAGCCAGTACACCAACCCCAAGGCGAAGAAATTCTTGCACCTGGCCGACGCCTTGGTGCTGAGTCCGGTCTCCTTGACCGCCTCGGCGTTGAGCCGGTCTATGGGAATCGAGTGCAGCCGGTATTGGGAGAGACTGCCGTCCTCCAGTGGGTTGGCTTCGTAGCCCGCCTTGGAGAGGTTGTTCTTGGTGAACGCTTCCGAGTTGACAATCAGGATGCCGCCGTCGTCCAGGTCCGCGAGGTTATTTCGCAGGGCAGCGGGGTTCATCGCGATCAGGGTGTGAACCGTGTCGCCCGGCGTGTGGATTCGCCGGCTGGAGAAGTTGATCTGGAATCCGCTCACCCCGCCCAGCGAACCGGCCGGGGCACGAATCTCCGCGGGGTAGTCGGGCAACGTGCTAAGGTCATTGCCCAGCACGGCACTGGTGTTGGTGAACTGGGTACCGGTTAGCTGCATGCCGTCCCCGGAGTCGCCCGCGAACCGGACGGCGACTGTCTCCAACGTCTCGACCTTTATCTTCGGGCTCGATTTGCCTGGCGTGGGTGAGACCATCTTTAGGTTAGCTCCTGGTGACTGCTGAGTCGGTGAGAAGCAACTGAGTGCTGGCTGCCCGACGGGTGGCCCGTGCCTGGGACCGGGGGGTGGGAGATTGCGCCACGGCTGCGTACACGCGAGAGAGTAGAGGGCTGATCATGACGGCCCTTTTGCCCCTCCCCGAGACCGAGCAGCGGAACGTAGGCGCGGTTGGCCTGCCTCTGGTCCACGACGGTTTTTTCGCGCTGGCAACGAATGACCCTGGCACTCCGGCCCGGCGGTCATCCACTGGATTCTGTCCCGAATCAGCCCTGAGTTTCGGTCCCGGCCTCCGAGGCGGGAAACGGGGAAGCTTAGACCTTGTACCCGCAAAAAACAAGGCCGTTAGCCGGTTCCTACGCGATTGGACAGAGCCCAACGGACAATCGCCGCCCTCACCACGGCTGCGCACGGAACCGGCGACTCTTCGACCCTCGCGGTGCCACACCAGGACCGCTCAGCCGACGCCGGGCGCACCCCCACGGGCAGTACTGGCAGGCCGGGCGCTGCTTTGACCTCGAGGTCGTGGCTTGTTACGAATGCCTTGGACTATGACTCCGCCACACGTCGAAAACGCCGACCTGATCGCCGGCGAAGCCGACTTCTATTGTGCGGGCTGCGGCTACAACCTCCGCGGGCTCGCCGGCGATCCCAAACGCTGCCCCGAGTGCGGGCAGACCAACCCGATCAGTTGCCCTGCCGTCACCAGTGAGGTCCTCGACAAGGAGCTGCGCAAGCTGGAGTCGGGCCCGACGTTCTGCGTCGCCGGCCTTCTCGTGATCGCCGTAAGTGTCTTGTTCACGCGGATCGCCGGTTCTGGACCGCTGTGTTGCGCGGCAGACGTCATTGGCGTGGCGGTCTGGTGGATGGGCGTGATCGGCTACGCGGATTCCTGTGGGAGCCTGCCGGGCTGGCAAATGGCCTTGGTTCACTTTCATGGCCGCGTAGGCCAGATTGCTGTCGCCATGGCGCTGATCGTGGGGGCATCCCTGGCGTTGGACTGGCGGGTGGAACAGGCCGCAGACATTTCGAGATACTCGCCCGCCAGCAACGTGGTCGCTGCCGCCGCCCTGATCATCCTGACGGCGCTCTTCCGGCGCGACTTCCGCCGGATGTACTACCAGGCGCTGGGTGCGTTTCGTCCACTGCAGCGCGACCGGGCAGCCGACTTCGCTCGCGAAGCGCATCGTGCCGCCATCGCCAGACAGCGCCAGGGGCCGCCCTGATCCGTACCTGTGGACCGTTGAGGCTCCGGCGGTAACCGCTTATGTCAAAAGCACCTGCGCGCCGATACAGAGAACGGCGCGGCTTTGCCCCTTGCTCCGACACTATGGGTGACGTACCAATGGGGCGGGCAGTTCGGCGCAGACCGTGTAGACCAACCGACAAGCTGAGGGAAGAGATAATGCGACAGGCAAGAGGTATGCGGCACGGAAGGTGTGTCTCGGCGAAGCTCCGGCAGGCGTTGGGCATGGTGGGGTTGGGCAGCGTCGGGTCGCTGGTGGCCGGCTGCATGGTTGTCGGCGGCGCGGCGGCGGCTCTGGCGGTCTTCCTGCTGACCGGCGTCTTCCTGGGGGCCATCCAGGCCTCGTTCGAGGCCACCGCCCGCTCGTATGGCTACACCGACGCCGGGCAGGTGCAGTTCGTTTTCAATCACCCGACCAGCAGCCGTCCTCAGTTGACCAGCTTCGGCGGCCGGCTGCCGGGATTCTATTTCGTGGTTATCAACGACGTTGACGACAAGGCCATTCCCCGCGCCCAGGCCGACGAGCCGGTTGTCTTCACCACCGACGTCAACATCAACTTCGAGACCTCCCCACCAACGCTTACCGGGACAATCCGCGAAATCGACGGGGAGCAGGTGTTCGATCTCTTCGAGCTGTTCCCGGTGGTCGAATCCGTCAGCGCGGAGGTTACGGAGGGCGATGGCGAAGACCGTTGGGACGTGAGGCTCACCATAGTCGCTCGCGGCGTGGACGAGGAGGTACTGGAATACAGCGTTATCCTGCACACGCATCTGACCGGAGGCGGCGACATCCTGGAGGCGGACGTTGAAGTACAGCGCACCCTGACGCCGGCGGGCGAGGAGCCCATCGTCATCGAGGGCGAGGGCGAGCTGAGCAACGTTTCCAAGCAACAGACGGAGCAGGCGCCGGACGACACCACGCAGAACGACGACCTTCCTGCTGAGGACGACAATGCGGATCAGGATGCAACCGATCAGGAGACCGACGACGGCGACGCCGGTGAGGAACCAGAGCCCGACGACGAGAACGCCGACGACGAGGGCCAGGACGACGCGAACCAGGACCAGCCGGCCAACGACGACGACCAAGTCGATGACGAAGGCGAGGACGCCGGCCAACAAATCACCGACCCGGCCGATTGTGTAGCTGACCTTTCCATCATACCGTCGAACCTGGTCGACGAGGTCGTGGCGATTCTCAACTCCGGCCACGCGGCGTTCGACCTGGACGACGACGGCACGGTGACGAGCAGCGAGGTCCAGCAGAAAGTCGAAGACGACATAGCGGCCACGGGCTTCCTGTTCCCCATAACCCTGCCGCCGCAG
>JANQGB010001098.1 GCA_028277545.1 Phycisphaerae bacterium
TGGATTGGACTCAGGAAAATCAATGTCCGCGAAGTAGTTCTTCAACCGCAAACCGGCGACTGTCGGATCGAGCAGGCCTGCATCACCCGCCGGATCGTATAGCAGGTACCCGCCTACCGCGGCGGCGCCGGCAGCTACAACCGCCCCGGCACCTCGCGTCAGAGCTTCACGTCGTGTCAGCTTTCCGTCACTCACGTAGCACCCGAATCCGGCGGCGTTATTGCCCCGCCAAGCCCCTGCAAAAGGAGGTCGCGGCCGATTTGGCGGCTTCCGGGTCGTCCGCACCGGCCACGCCGCCCAGATAACGATCCGTTACAAATACGACATCCACCAGCCCGGCCACATCGCCAGCCGCGATGCGACGGGAAGTGTCCGGTTCTTCCCACAGAATCCGGCCATAATCGCGGAAGAAACCCAGGTAGCGCTCGAAGAGCGCCTCGGCAGTAGCCGCGTCCTCCGCCCTATGGATGAACAGGGTCAGCCGGACGCCGTCCACGTCGTACTCGGCGGTAAACACGTCGCCCAGGAAGTCCAGGCTGAAGGCGTCCTGCGCCAGGTAGGCCAGCGAACCCTGCACTCGCCCGGCCTGTGGCAGTACGTTGGTGGCCCAGGCATCATCGTCGCCCGCGTCGCCTATGCGCTCGTCAATGCGCTGAGCGATCTCCAACGCGGCCGAGGCGTCCTCCTCGGTGTCGCCGGCCGGAAGAATCTGCACGTAGCTGCCGCCTTTGCGGAAGAACACGGCGCCGCCCACCTGGTAGCCCTCGCGGCCCACGGCGACCGCCTCAGCACCGCCGGAGGCCTCCGCCTGGTAGATGCCCAGGGCATTCTCCGACTTGCCCATGTCATACCAGTAAACATCGATGGTGCGTTCGCGGTCGGCCGCGTGCGAATAGGTACCGAAGGTGAGGTCGACGACGTTGAACTGCAGGTAGGCATCGGCCCGGCCATTGATCTTGACGTACAGGTTGTCCGGCGTGAAACGAGCCACGTTGAGTGGCACACGCCAGTCCGGGGATCGGCTCTCGGGGAAGACTGGTTCGTCCGTGCCGCTCGGGGCCTGAGCCACCGTGACACCAGCCGACGCCCCGACAGGAGACGCCACTGCGTGGTCGTTCTTGGCGGCGGCGACCACCGCATCCGGATCGCCGCCGATCGTGCCGTACACGTAGCGACCGGCGGTGAAGACAGCCATCTCGCCGTCGTTAAACGGCAGCACGGTCAGCGGGCCCAGGTATCGCGGTGTGGCCGGCTCGCTGTGTGACGGTTCGCCGTAGCCGAAGTCACCACCCTCAGCCGGCGCAGGCTGGACGTGGCCCTTGAGGTCGTCAAGCAACGCCTGGGCCGCGGAATCGGAGCCGGCGTCGGTCACCCAGCGGGTCAGCCCGCCACGATAGTCGGCCAGAAACGCCTCGTTCAGCAGCTCGATTCCGAGGGCTGCCCGGTGGACATAACGGAAACTGTCCGCCACGCGATTCTCGGCAGGCAGAATCGAGTCGGCCCAGAAGGGTCCGCCATAGGGCAACTGCACGGACGCAATGGCCCGCGCTGCCGCCGGGAGAGTCAGCGTCTTGCCCGACAGCGGCGCGTCCGCCCGCAGTTCGGTGTAATAGCGCCCGTTCCAGAAGCCGGCCCGCACGTCACTGAGCCAGCCACCACGGCCCACGCCCAGGTCGGCAGCTTCGTCAGGCCTGCGCGCGTGCCACAGGCCGAAGGCCAACTCTGGCAAAGCGGCATCCGCCACCAGGACAGTCAGTTCCTCGCCAGCCCGCTGCGCGGCGGCATAGCGTTGGCGGTAGACCCACTGCACAGCG
The DNA here is from genome assembly GCA_028277545.1 of Phycisphaerae bacterium. Taxonomy (GTDB): domain Bacteria; phylum Planctomycetota; class Phycisphaerae; order UBA1845; family UBA1845; genus JANQGB01. Next base: position 1,815 of record JANQGB010001098.1, read on the forward strand.
AAGGCCGAAAACACCGCCGCCGCCTCGCCATGCTCGGCGGCCAGTTCCGTGCAGGGCAGCGCCTCCGGTTCGCCCACGGCTTGCCAGGACGCGTTGCCCAACCGCGGCAACATCTGGGCCGCCACGGCCATCTCGTGCGGCATGCTGTCACCGTCCAGATCCGAATCGGCAACAGCGAAGAGGTATGACCTGTCGGTCGACGACTGGACCGCGTAGCCAGCCACTATGCCGGCCGCCAGAAGCAGCAAGACCAGCCCCAGCAGGACCTCGGTGCGGCCTACTTCTTCCAGCTTGCGGTAATAGCGGCGTCCGAACATCGTGGGCATCGACAATCTCCCGGGGTATTGAAGCCACAGTATAGCGCGGTCGCAACCGCACCCGTACGGGAAGATTTCCGTACCGCTGCCGGGCACCGCCTAAGGTCTGGATGAGTACGGCTCGTCCGCTGCCCGCTCTAGAATCCGCTGTCGCGGAGTTGTCGGCAGGTCTCGTAGTAAGCCAGCACCGTCTTTATTTCCGCTCTGCGGCTCTCGGGCGCCCGCTCCATCGCCACTGTCTGCAGTATGACTGCCTGCTCGACGTTACCCACCCGATGGGCCGCCCGGGCGTACACCGCGGCCGCCTCGACGTTCTTGTCGCCCCCTGCCTCAAAGGCCTTTCGCGCGGCGCGCACCATCAGCGCCGGTTGCCGGTGGCCCGCTGGCTCTATGCTGAGCAGCGTGTTGACCAGCGCGATGAGAGGTTCGCTGTCACCCTGGTGCTTGTCGATGAAGCTCTCGACCCACCTGCTGTAGGCAGCCATGTCATCCATGGCGTTGGCATGCAGTCCGTAGACGCCCAGCAGGACGGCCTCATAGGTGGGATCCACCTGAAGTGATTCCTCCAGCACCGTCAAGGCCAGCTTGTGATCCTGGGCCTGCATGGCCATCTGGAAGCGCATCAGTAATTGACCTAACTTCCTGTCGTTCTCCTTGCGGGCAATCTCCTTGGCGATGTCGTAGGTCCCGGCGACCATCTCGTCGAGCGCTTCCTCCAGCCCCATCCGAGGATCGCCCTGCCAGGCCACGCGGCCCTCCTTGTCAATAACCACGGTATGCGGAATACCCGGCGCTCCGGTGGCCATCAGGTAGTCGATGTCCATCTTGTTGCTCTGATCCCAGGCGATGGCGTAGTCCATCTTGTCGCCCTGCTCCTTGACGAACCGCTTGACCTGGCTCAGTTGCTGCCGGTTGTCCAATCCGGGGCCGGTGACGCCGATGAAGACCACACCGTCCTTGCCGTACTTCTTCTGCATCGCCGTGGTGTGCGGAATCTCCTGCAGACACGGCAGGCACCAGGTGGCCCAGAAGTCCAGTACGAATATCTTCTTGCCCTTCCCGGCGGCAAGGTCCTGTGGCTCACCCTTGAGCCATTGAGTCACTGTGAACGGAGGCGCGGCGTCGCCTTCCTTCAGCTTGGGCTCCATGCCCGGCATCATTAGTTGGGCCCGGGCGGCAAGTGGCGCATGCGCCGCGAGGAACAACACCGCAATAACTAGCGAACGATTCATAAACAGAGGCTCCCTGTCAGCGAAACGAAAGCGGCCTGTCGGTCAGCCATGGTTAAGCCGCCGCAATCGATCGCACGCGTCTTGAAGGTCTGAGGTTTCTTTCGCAAAGCAGAATCGCAATTGGCGGCACCCGTCCTCCCAGTTTCGGTAGAAGGCCGTGCCGGGCACCGCGGCAACACCCACCTCTCGTAGGATGGTCTCGGCCGCGTCGGTGGCATCGCGGTACCGCCCGGCCGGGAACTCAGCCAACATGTAATAGCTGCCCGCCGGCATGTACGGCAAGAAGCCTATGTCACGCAGGGTACCGGCCAGCAGGTCGCGTTTGGCCCGGTATTCGAGGCACATTTCCTCATAGTACCGATCAGGCAGTTCGAGACCCGCCGCCACTCCGTGCTGCAGCGGAGCGGCAGCGCAAATGTAGAAAATATCATTGGCAACAGCCATCTTCTCGACCACCGGGGCCGGGGCCGCTGCGTACCCGATTCGCCAGCCCGTGACGGCGAACGTCTTCGACGCGCCGCTGATCGTCAGAGTTCGGTCTCTCGCCCCCGGCAGACGCCCGGGGCTTACGTGCGGCGCGTCGAACGTGATGTACTCGTAGATCTCGTCGGTCGCAATCCAGAGATCCCGCTCGTTCGCCAATCGGACTATTTCCGACAGTTCCGCCTCGCTGAAGACCTTGCCCGTCGGGTTGGCCGGTGTGTTGACCAGGATCATACGGGTCCGGTCCGTGATGGCTTCCTCAAGCCGGGCCGTGGTGAACGACCAGTCCGGTGGCGCAAGGTCAACGTATCGAACGTCAACGCCCAACATCTGCAGCAGGTGAACGTGGTAACTGTAGTACGGCGAGAACACCACGCAGGCGTCGCCCGGATTCAGGGTCGCCAGCGCCGCACAGGCGAACGCCCCCGCCGACCCCACGGTCACGACGATCTCGCGTTCCGGATCAACCTGAATGCCGTTGAAGTGCTCCAGCTTCCGCGCGATGAGGCGCCGCAACTCCATGGTGCCCCGCAGGTTGGTGTAGATGGACTGATCCGCGTCTATCGCCGCCTTGGCCGCCTCCTTGATCGGTTCAGGAGCCGGTTGATCGCAGACGCCCTGCGAGAGATTCACACCGCCAATCTCCGCGCAAATGGCGGAGTACCGCCGGATATCCGACTGCACCATGGTCTGCACCCGGTCCGCCAAACGGTATTCCACACTCAGTCTCCTCGAGGCCGCTGAACGTCGCCTGCTCAGACCGGAATACTAACCGAACAGGCAGGTCGCCGGGGCGAGCTAGTTTCGTCTCCGAGACAGGCAGGATGTCGAAGTGCCGACGCGCAGGCCGGAGAAGCGGGCCCGGCGAGCTCAGCCAAACGCTCCGGAACCGGCCACTGGGGCGCACACGGCAGGTCGTCGTATGCGGAGTGCCCTACAGGCCAGCCGTCCTGGTAGCGCATCGCAGAGCCGCCGGATTCCTGCCCGCCGGTGCTGTCGCTGGCCTCCGTATCATCCGTGTCCGGAACATAGACAACGGTAGGGTCCGTCAGGCACCCCGCCAGCACCATTGAGCCCAGAATCCCCGCTAACGCCTGCTTGAGAGTGTCCACAACCAGCCCCTTTTAACGCGCCTTCTCCCGGCGGCGTGCCTGCCGCCAGGCCGACCGGCGACAACTTACCGCCAACGGCACCGCAGCGTCAATCAGACGCCGAACGCCCAGTCGACTGTGATTCGCAAAAAAATGCAGAATTTATCAAGATTCTCCACGTCGCCCGCAGCGGCCTGAGGTTCAGCCGCCGTATTGGGTTGCGCGCCGGGCCGCGATCGTAACTGCGAGAACGAACGCTGTGAGTTTCGGACAGCGCACCTCGCTCGTTTGCCTCGGCAGCACCGTGAGGTATACTCGTTATTGCGGTCGAGAGACTGCGTTCGCTTGGCACCTCACTTCGGGTCCTGGCGACTCCGGTAGGGACCGGTGAAACGATCCAAAGCCTGGACTCAGAGCGTCAGTAATGGCGCCCGGTCCGCGAGGTGAACACATAGCCCGGATCGTGGCGGCCCCGAACGGCAGGTCTGAAGCGGTGCGGAAACCCTAGGACGGTTGCTTGGCCTTGAAGCTTGGCTGGTCCGGGCAGATAAGGTCAGGCCAGTCGAACACTGATCGAGACTCTGAGGCGCAGGCGCGGCTGCAGTTAGCGCTGCTGCATTTCGCCAAGCGCGTGAGAGGAGCCGGTGCGGGAGTATCGGCAAGGTGTTCGATGGAATGCCCTGGAAGGGCCGAAGCCCAAGGGAGCATCCGGCAGTTTCAGCGTTAACCGCGCGTGAGACGGCAAGGGACTCTCGGAAGGGTCAAAGCCCAGAAGTCGGAGCTTGCCGGGCCGGACTGCGGACTCGTCTGCGGGAGCAACGGCAGGTCAAACGACAGGTGGGTCCATCGCGGGCGGAAACGTCCGGGATACCTTTCGGGAGGGGAAAGCTCCGAAGGGCCGAATCCCAGGAGCGCTGTCGGCATGAAACAAGGTCGGCGCGGACCCGGGGGGAGTAAACCGCCAGGAGGGTAACCAAACCCTGAAGGCGGAACGTAGCGGGCTAGGCAAACCCGCGACCAGTGGACCCCCGAGTCTCGGATGTGCTGAAGGGAACCAAAGCCCAAGAGAGGAGCGAGTCACCCTGTCCCGGCAGTGCGGCTGGCTAGGTGCGACCGGGAAGTACTCTGGAGGAAGACTAAACTCGAAGAGAGGGTCGGTCGGATCTTTTAAACGAGATGCGCCGGCACCCGATTCTGGAAGACCATAAGGCCGAGGAAAGGCCAACGGCGAAATGGGATCGCGGAACCAATGACCGCGGTACTGATCGGGTGTGGTACTCTGAACGAGTAGTCGATTCCAAGAGAGGGTGGGTCGCGGCGGTAACGTCGGCGATCCTGACGGTCGCTTCCAAAACCTCTGAAGGGCGGAGCAGGCGAGCGAGTTCTTGACCGCCTTATTTGTGCGCTCTGCGGCCCCACTGGGGCCGCTCCTTTTGCGCGTCGGCACCGGCCCCAGTCCGGGCGGGCGTTGCCGCGGGCTACATGACCTGAGCGGCCAGGCTAATGGCGGCGCTCACTTCCGGGCTCATAGCCGGGCCATCAACCTGCAGTCGACCGTTTCGGAAGTCGCAGGCCGGCACCAACACCACCCCACACACGATCGCTATCCACAGGATGCCACGTATCATTGTCCGCTTCATCGTTAGCTGTCCGCACGGCGAGTGGGTCACCACACACAAGCATACAATTCGCGCCGGGCAGCGAGCGACGAATCAAGCCGGCAACCTGTCCGCGGAGGCAGGCCCTCAGCCGGCCTGGATCATTCGACCCGTCAATTCAAGCGAATCGGTTGTAACGACCGATAAGAACAGGCGGATCAGGTGATTGGAGGTACTGGTTATGGCGCTTCTTGGCGTGGTGGTCGCGATGTTTCTTGCCATCTTCGGGATAGTCGGAGGACTCTTCCAGCAGGCA
>JANQGB010001149.1 GCA_028277545.1 Phycisphaerae bacterium
GCCTCGTAGATGGCGCCCAACACAACACCGCTGGACTCGGTCACGCCGGTGTCCCGCAGGCGAGTGATGGTCGCAGAGGCCTGGGCACGGTCCGCCACCAGGGCCCGGTGCAGCCGGGCCAGCCCCTTGGCTGAGAGGTAGCGGACGGCCGGCACGGAATGCTCCAGCCCCGCCAGCAGCGCCGGCAAGGTTCCGGCCTGACCGAAGTCGTAAACCACGCGGGCCATCGCCCAGGCGCCGTACGGCGGCCAGGGCTGCGTCGCCCCGAACTCGGCTTCGACCGCGGCAGCGGTCCGCTCGGCCAGGCGGGTCACAAAAGCGGGCGTGTTGTCGGCGTTGCCCGATTGTGCGGCGAATGCGGCGCGGAAAGTCTTGGTGGCATCGACGGCGTTACTCTCCACCGCAGCCCGGAATTCTGTGATCCTGTCGCCGATCCACTTGTCGAGGGCCTGGTCGTGGGCGGCCGTGAAGGCTACCAGTTTACGCAGGGCAGCCAGCTCGTCGCCCGCCTGCTGTTGCCCGCTGGCCGTCAGCGTGGCGCAACACACGGTGGCCAGCATGGCCAGGCCCAGCCCTCGGCGCCCCACCCCTTGTATCAGGGACGATGCAGAAGCGCGGTAGCGTGGTGTTCTCAAGGTATAACTCTCGCGTTGGTGTTGACTTATCGATCGCATACTCGACCGAGCGTGATGGCAACCGGTCGCCGGGTCCGCCGGGCTCCGGGGAAGGGCAGGCTACCGAAAAAGCGGCGTCAGTGTCAAGGACGTAGTGTCCAAACGGAGCCGCCGCCTCGCCCGTGGGTCGATCTATGGCCTGGCAGCGCGGCTTCTGTGCGGCTAACCGGGTCTGGTTGTCTGGTATGCGAGACGCTGATAGAATCCGCGCTCGAACCAGGACGGCCAAAGCGGCCCACGATCGGAGCGTACCGTATGTACAGTGATGCCACTTCAGGCGATGCGTCAACACCTTCGCTCAGACAGCGCGTTGAAGATGTGCTCCAGGAAATCCGGCCCATGATCCAGGGCGACGGAGGCGACGTCGAGTTGATCGAGGTCGCCGAGGACGGCGAGGTCCGCGTCCGTTTCCACGGAGCGTGTGTGGGCTGCCCGTCGGCCAGGATGACCCTCACGCACGGTATCGAGGGGAGGCTCAAAGACCGCGTGCCCGAGGTCAGCCGGGTGGTTCTGGCCTGAGTCCGGTCTTGGCCGCCCGACGTCTTGATCAAGCCGACGGGCTCGGCCGGCCGACAACCCTGGCAGACGCCGGGCGCTTGAGCCGCTCCGTGCCGCGGAGGTACCGTTCGGGCCGCAGTGGCCGGCGGTCAGCGGTGATCGTTCATTTGGGAGGTGCAACGTGGACGCCGACGAGATCCTACCGCTCACCCGAGAAGCCATCATCGGGCTGTTAGTCTCGCGCCAAGAGTCCGACGCGCAGGACGGCGATCCCGGCAATCGCGGCAAGCCGCGCTGGGCGTTTCCGGGTGCGGTCGAGATGTGGGTAACAGACTCGACGGGCCTGGAGACGCACCTTCTGGGTGTGTGCCAGAACCTCAGCGAGGGCGGGGTGGGCGTAAGGTGCGACGAAGAGCTGGAGGTCGGGGCCACTCTGCCGATTGCGGTTCACCAGCCGGAAGCCAGCTTCCATGGCCGAGGCATCGTCCGGCACTGCACCCCCCGAGGACAATCCCTGCTGGTGGGCATCGAGTTCATCTTCGACGACGCGTGAGGTCCTCGTCATTTGCGGACCACGTCGAGTCAGCCGGCCGGTACTGCTGCTGATGCCCCGGCGACACGCATAAGCATGATCATACACATCCATCCGGCATATGTGCCCAGCACGTAGCCGGCCACTGCGAGCAGCGCTCCGACGGGTGCCAACGAGGGATGGAAGGCGGCGGCCACCACCGGTGCGCTGGCTGCCCCGCCAATATTGGCCTGCGAGCCGACGGCCACGAACAGTAACGGCGCCCGGATGAGACGCCCCACGCCCAGCAAGACGATCACGTGACAGGCCATCCAGATCGCGCACATCGGTATCAAGTAGTACTCTCTGATGATGCTGGCGAAATCCGCGGACGCACCGATGCAGGCCACCAGCAGGTAAATCATCACCGTGCCGATCTTCGATGCGCCGGCACCTTCCAGGTTGCGTACTCGCGTGAACGAGAGGCTGACCCCCAGCGCCGTAACGATGATGTATTTCCAGGTACCGGAGTCGATCGTTTTGCCGATGTCGGGAAGCCACACGCCGATCCGGTAGCTTGCCCAGGTGCCCATGAAGCCGAAGGCCAGGATGGCGAACAGGTCGGGGACCGAGGGTATGCGGTTGACACGCTCCTGAAAGTCGGTCATGCGCCGTTCGAGGTCGCGGATGGCGCTGGCGTTGGCGCCGGTCCACTTGTCGATCCGGTGCTGATGGCCGGACAGGTAGAGCAGCACGGCCATCCAGACGCTGGCTATGAATACATCCGGGACCACCATCAAGGCCATCATCTTGCTGGAAGTGCCGGCCATCTCCCCGAGTGCCAGGAAGTTGGCGCCCCCTCCGATCCAGCTCCCGGACAGGGCGGTCATGCCCTGCCAGATGTCGTCGGGCAGCCACTGGCTACAGAGCAGGAGCGAGACCGGCCCGCCGATGACGACGCCGGCCGTGCCGGCCAGCAGCATGATGACCGCCTTGGGGCCCAGGCGGATGATGGCCGGCACGTCGAGCGAGAGGATCAGCAGCAGCAGGCAGGCCGGCAGGACGAAGGCCTTGACCCAGCGGTAGAATTCCGATTCGGCCGGTATGACGCCGAAAGTGGTCAAGGTGGTGGGCACGAAGTAGCAGAACACCAGGGCCGGGATGACCTTGAATATCCGGCCGAACACCGGGTGCTGCGTCAGCCAGAAGATCCCGGCCAGGACCACCAGCAGAGTAGCCAGCAGACCGGCGGGATGTTCGATCAGCGCAGTGGGGAGATCGGCCGCGACTTCGGCGGCAGGTTGGGTGGTTAGCGCGGCAGCAGGTGCGGTAGTAGGCGCGGCGGCAGCGGACGCGGCTTCGGCTTCAGCATTCATGGCCGTTTCATAGTGAATCAACGCCCCGGCGTCCAGCCCTTAGCAGGGCGCGCGGCGGCAGTGCCATTCGTGACTGTGCCCAGTTTAGCCACGAACCAGCTCGATGTCGGTCTTGAGTAGCCTGGGATCAGAGGGTATACATACGCCCATGTTGCCCGTGGACGGTCCGCGAACTCCGAGCGTGCCGGGATGGCTCCGCGAAAGGGTACAACGGCGTTTGATCGCAAGTGGAATAGACGCAATGGAGGGCCAACATGAGTCGCCAGCCCACCCCCGCCCTCCCCAAGAACCACCCGCCGGGCCGCGCTGCTGCCCTCCGCGGAACCAGATTCCCTACCAGTAACATGATTGTTCTCGGAGAGGTTCGGGGGGACCTACCCTGTAAGTCAGGTTCGTGTCAAGAGATGCGCAAACCCAGGAAGAAGCGGTTTGTCGAGGGTAGCCGCGTACGAATCTCCACTTACGTGCGTGGGAAAGAAGCGTAATAACGCTATCGGGAGAACAAGCGGATGGAAACACTCCTAGGCGCGTTACTGGCTTACATAATCGGCTTAGCCGCAAATGAGCGGACAGGCGCAATCCTCAAGCGTCGTGAAGCCAGACTCAATGAAGAACTGGACAACGAAGAAGCTTTGCGCAGAGCCCTGGCTTCCCACCGTTCCCTCCGCGACGAACTGCGTGGCGCCTGCGTTGAACTTGCGCGCAACCGCGACCATCTCGGTGTTACGCCCCAAGAAGAGCCACTCTGGCGCCTTCTGAGTGATCACATCTTCCAAGCCGACCTTGCGGAGTGGCTCATGGCCGGCGGTATCGCGGAAGGCAATGTCGCCAAGGAGCGCCTTATTCGGACGATGGAAGGTGTTTTGGCCCAAGGCGACGCGAGTCCTGAGCAGATTGACTTCCTCAAGACCGGCTACTTTGAGGCGCTGGACAAGGTGATCTTGTCGCACCCCACCCTTGCTCACTGGCGGCACCAACTGAGCTTGGACTATCTTCGCCAACAGGTTGCGGTGCTCAGGGCGCGTGCGGATGAAGCGGCGGGCCAGTACTCTCCAGAGAGACAGAAGTCCGCGCTTGACCGTTATTGCGAGATGGCACTCGCTGCGTGGGATATCATTGAGTTGGGCAACCTGCCCGAGGGCGACGTCGACATAGTCGCCCAGAAGTTACTCCTACGCCAACTTTACATGCCGCTGCGTATTAAGGTGGAAGCGACCAATCGCGCGAAAGGCGATGATGCCGCACTCGCGAACATCGAGGAGCAGCGCGAAGCACACCGTCAGCGCGAAGCGGGCCACCGCTCCTCTGAAGCACCTGACGAGTCCCGCAATCCCGTCGGCGAACGCTTGGGGGTGTCCCGTCGTCTGGTGGTTCTCGGCGATCCGGGCGGAGGCAAGACAACCATGCTGCGCTGGATGGCGACGGCCTACCTGCTTCAGCACAAGGGAGACCCCGCCTTCGACCAGATTCCTGACACCTCGACGCTGCCCAACGATCACTGGATCCCCGTCTTGATCCGCTGCCGCGACATAGGACCCGATGACCTCTGTCGTTGTTTTACCGATTTCCTAAGGCAGCACCTGCACAAGAGCGAACTGAACCCGGACGAGGCGGATGTGATGCAGGCTGTCATACTCGACCGTATCGCCAATGGCGAGGCTTTGCTCCTGGTGGACGGTCTTGACGAAATCAACGATCCGAGCGTGCGCATGATGTTCTGCCAGGAACTTGAGCGCACAGCCGTCCGCTACCCGGATGCGCATGTGGTGGTCACTTCGCGAATCGTAGGCTACCGCGACATGCCGTACCGCATGGGTTCGGGATTCGAACATGGGGTCATCGCCGACCTCAACCGCGAGGACAAAGACCTCTTTGCCCGACGCTGGGTGAACGTCACCGAACAGCATCAGACAACAGAAGAAAGAGCCAAGCGAGCCGAGGAATTGGCCGACGCTTTCCATTCGAACGACCGCATCGAACGGCTCACTGGCAATCCTATGTTGCTGACGACCATGGCCCTGGTGAAACGCAAAGTGGGCAAGCTCCCGAACAAACGCACCAAGCTCTACGCCGAAGCCGTCGCCGTGCTCCTTAACTGGAACCCAAGGTACCATCAAATCATAGAGGAAGACGAAGCCTTCCCCCAACTCGAGTACGTCGCCTACGCAATGTGCCAACGCGGCGTGCAGCGACTAACCCAAGACGATATTCTCGACCTGTTGGACAAGGCTCGCACCGAGTATCCGAGCATTCGCGCCATACGCCAGCGGCCAGCCAAGGCGTTTCTCGAACATCTCGAAGCCCGCTCGAGTATTCTCATCAAGTCCGGCGGCATTTGGGACAAGAACAAGACGCAGGAAAAGGCGGCTTGGGAATTCCGCCACCTCACGTTTCAGGAATACCTCGCCGCGCGGGCCCTCATTGACGGACGCTATCCGGACCGTGACAGAAGCAAGTCACTCGCCGAAGAAGTGGCCGGACTAGCTGGGGCGGTGGAAGCGTCTGGGAGCCGGCTGGCGCCTGGTATGCTTGACGAAGTGCAAGTGCCTGAATCCTGGCGCGAGGCGTTGCGGCTGGTGGTGGCCGATTGCAGAGGCGATGATGTCGACGATGTGCTACTCGCCATTCTGAATCCAATGGAGGGCGAGGATGCCGCTAAGACGGGGCGGCCAAGGGCCGTGTTGGCCGGGCTATGTCTCGCGGACGAGCCGGATGTCAGCGATCAGGTCGCAGAACGCGTGATTGCCGTGTTCGCGGGTAGCGTCGAAGTGAAGGATGCAGACGACTTCCGAAGGACGATACTTGGTGCAGCGGCCATTGAGCTGGGGCGGAGCATGTGGGTGCACCAGGTTAAGCAATGCCTGATTGAAGAATACTGTACGCGCCCGGCGGAGCAGCGCTGGAGCCCGGGCTGCCTCTGGGGAATTGTGGAGGTCGCTGGCTGGGCACGGTCTGATGCTGAATCACCGGATCGCTTTGCGGAGTTGGTGCAGCGGTTAAGCAGTGGAGACCGAACCGAAGAGTTGTCGGCCGCTTTGACTGTAATGCTAGCAGCGTATAATCGCAAAGCCGTCTTGACTCCGGGCCTCGTCGATGGACTGATTGCATTGTTGGAAGTGGACCGTCTGCGTACTAACGCCGCATCGTGGGCTCTTATGTGGCTCGCGCATAAGGAAGGGACCTGGAGCCCGAACGAAGCGGAATCCACTAGGCTTATAGCTGTGCTCGACGCGACGGCTGACGACGAGAAGACCACAGCGAGGTGGCTCGCTACCATTCTTGGGCACAGCGGGGATAAGCGGGCGGTCCAGCGATTGTTAGCCTGGTTTGACGACCCGGATAAGTACGTCCGGGATGCCGTGGCCCGCGCGCTGGGCGAGTTGGGTTTCAAGGAGGCCGTAGGGCCGCTGTCAGCCCGGTTAGATGACCCGGACGTGCTTGTCCGGGGTAGTGTGGTCAAAACGCTGGGCGAGTTGGGTCGCAAGGAGGCCGTCGGACCGCTCCTATCCCGGTTAGACGATGCGGAAGTGCCTGTCCGGGTTGCGGTGGTCGAAGCGCTGGGCAAGTTGGGTTGCGAGGAGGCCGTCGAACCGTTGCTAGCCCGGTTAGACGATGCGGTAGTGCCTGTCCGGGTTGCTGTGGTCGAAGCGCTGGGCAACTTGGGTCGCGAGGAGGCCGTCGAACCGCTGCTAGCCCGGTTAGACGATGCGGAAGTGCCAGTCCGGGTTGCTGTGGTCGAAGCGCTGGGCAAGTTGGGTTTCAAGGATGCCGTAGAGCCGCTGTTAGCGCGGTTAGACGACCCGGATGAGCGTGTCCGGCGTGTCCTGGTTTCATCGCTAGCCAGTGAGCGGAGTGAGATAGACAGGATCTTGCTGTCACGAGATCTCGACGGTGCAGCGCCTGGCATTGACCCCAGAGAGACGATTAATAGCGACCGGATTGTGAATGCCGCAACCAGACTGAAGATTGCTCCTGAAGAAGCCCGTGCGGCCTACCAGGCATTGGCGGCCGATTTCCACCTAACAATCGAATAAGACCCGTCAAGGCGGAATAGAAATCAGGAAGACCTTCTCGACCTCGCCGGTGGCGGCCGTAGAATCTCGGCCTTGGACGGCCGCCGCGCATCACGGAGCCGGCATCTGCGTAACACGTCTTGTCTCGGCGTGTGAAGCGTCTGCCTATGTTTCTCGGGTTATGAAACGGCGGCGCAGCTAGTATTGGAGTCCGCCAGGGTGCGCTGCGCGCGCCGTTAGCTGAACCGGTCGTGAATCACGACCTCCTCCAGCGGCAGTTGCCCCGGCTTGGGCCAGGCGGGCTTGGTGCCTTTGCCAATGGCGATCATGGGGCCGATGACGTGGTCGGCCGGTAGCTCGATCAGTTCGGCCACCTTGTCCAGGTCGAACCCGATCATGGGGCAGGAGTCGTAGCCCAGGGCCTTGGCGGCGAGCATGATGGTCTGCGCGGCGATGCCGATCGATCGCATAGCCTCGTCACGCTGCAACCACTCGCGACCCTCGTGGAAAGGGCCCATCCAGTTGACCAGCAGCTCGGCCACCTCCGGCAGTGCTTCGCGCCAGTAGCGCTGTGGCTCTTTCTTCCAGGCCATGACATCAGCCGTCATGACGAAGAGCACAGACGCGTCGGTTATCTGGGCCTGGTCGTTGCCGGCGGCGCGAATCTGCTTGCGCAGCTCCTTGTCCTGCACCACCACGAATCGCCAGTGCTGA
>JANQGB010001216.1 GCA_028277545.1 Phycisphaerae bacterium
CCGCACCAGCCATTGCACTGGCTGTATGAGATACAGCCAGGCCTCGTCGGTAACGCCGGCCTCAAGCTCGATTCCGATCCACATCACCACCGTCACAGCGGCCACAGCCGGCAGACCGGGGCGGCGCGACGAGCCCCGGCCGTCCAGCACGGTCTCCAGCGCGGCTACGGCGCAGACGGCTGCCAGCGGCGAAGTGGAGATCAAAAACCGGGCATAACCGCCCGAGGCAAACAGACCCAGCCAGTAGATCGCACTCTGAGCCGCCAGATGCAGGCCGTAACACGCCGGCACGAACCACGCCCCCCGTACCGCGGGTCGAATGAACAGCCCCGCCGCTGCCAGCACCGCCACGGCGGCGCCGCTGGTGGCCATCGACTTGACCAGCATGGAGAGCGGCGTGCCGGCGCCGTAATGGTCCGGGTGGTCCGCTCCAATGATGAACCAGATCGGCCAGCCCTCCAGGAAGAGCACGCCCAGCAGGTTGTGAGCTAGTGGAGCCCAGAGCAGACACGCGTAAGCCCACCACGAACCGCGCTGCCTCCAGATGGCGAGCGCCCACAGGGGTGCGAATACCAGCGTCTCGTATCGGGTAACGAAGCACAGCGAGACCAAGGCGGCCGACCACGCAGGTCGCTGGCGGACCATGAACCAGACGGCCAGAGCCAGATAGAAGGCCACGGCGGTTTCGGTGAGCGTGGTGTAAGAAGCCAGCAGAAACAGCGGCTGCGCGAAACACAACAAGGGCACCCAGCCCGCCCGCCTGTAGCCCAGCCTGCGAGCCACGTCGTAGGCCAGCCAGGCAGAAACGGCAGACAGCACGGCCGACTCGACTCGGCAGGCGGTCCAGCCGAACTTGGCCAGCGGCAGTAACAGACAAGTCAACCCCGGGCGGCCCCAGGCATCGAACAGATACGCCGGGTTGTGCCACGCCCACCGGGCATAGAGGTAATGCGTCAGGGCGTCATCGTGGTACGACCCATCCGACAGGAGCGACAGCGTCAAAGAGACCACGAACCCCAGAAGCACGCAGACCAGTGCCAGATGGCCGCCCCACCCATGCGTGTTCGCCGTCAAGTTCGGTGATTCCATAGCTGCCGTGCGGTTCCGCGCCGTTGGTCATCCTCCGTCCGGCCCGCTATCCTACCGAAAAGACCGAGGTCGTCATGCGGCGGTACGCAAAAATCACCAACAAGCTGCCACGGGAGATCGTGCTGCTGCGTTCTCTGCCATGCGTCTGGAGCAAATGCACCTTCTGCGACTACATAGATGACAACACCACTGATGTGGACGAGATCCAGCGTGTGGCGAACCGCGAACTGGGCAAGGTCACCGGTGAGTTCGGCCGCCTGGAGGTCATAAACTCCGGCAGCATCCAGGAGCTGCCCGAGCCGGTACGCCTCCAGATTCGCGATCTGCTGGCCCGCCTGAATATTGAGGAATTCATCTGTGAATCGTACTGGTCATACCGCCGCAGGTTTGACCGGGTCCGGGCCTTCTTCGGCGTGCCCACCCGCCTCAAGCTCGGAGTCGAGACCTTCGACGACCGGCTGCGAAACGAGGTCCTGGGCAAAGCCATGCACTTTGACGACCCTCGCGAGGTCGCCCGCCTCACAGACACGATTTGCCTTATGGTGGGCATCAGGGGACAAACCAGGGACATCGTGCGCCGCGACATGGACATTCTGATCGAGCACTTCCAATACGGCTGCGTGAACCTGTTCACCGAGAACACCAGGAGCGCGGGGTTGATGGATGAGGATATCAAGGCCTGGTTCGCCGAGGAGTTCCGGCACCTGGAAGGCCACCCCACGATCGAGGTGCTCTGGGAGAACACGGACCTTGGTGTCGGCTGAAACGCCGAAACTTCGAAACGCCGAAACGCCGAAACGCCGAAATCCAAAACGTCAAAACGGCAAAAAGTCAAAAAGTCAAAAAGTCAAAAAGTCAAAACGGCAAAACGGCAAGACTACAACGCGGCGACGCTGCAGAATGGCAGAAGGTCAATCCTTGCCCAGGGCGATGGCGGTGGCGGCGGCGTGGTCCTTGGTGTGGGTGATGGAGATCAGGATGCGGTCGATGCCGAGTTGTTCAGCTACCCGGGCGCATTCGCCTGTCAAAACGACTGACGGCTTTCCGGCGGCGTCGTTGAGAATCTCCATGTCGGTCCAGGTGATCTGGCCACGCCAGCCTGTGCCAAGCACCTTTAGAATGGCCTCCTTGGCTGCAAAACGGCCGGCGACGTGGGGCACCGGATCCCGGTACGCTGCGAACCTGGCCCGCTCGGCCGTGGTCAGCACGCGCTTCTGAAAGCGGTCGCCGTGCCTGTCAAGCAGCCCGGAGATCCGGGCGCATTCCACCAGATCGATGCCCTGGCTGATAATGGTCATTTGAATTCCACTGGCTTTCCGCCGCCGTTGCCGCCCGTCGTATACCTGAGGCGCCGGGTCAAGGCAAATGCCGGCGCCCTCGTCTGGACGATCCGGCGCCCATTCGGTAAGAACGGGGCATGGCTGGAGTTCGCGGTGAAATCGATACGGAAGCGTTGTTGGCCGAACTGACGGAGCCTCAGCGGCAGGCCGTCACGCACACCGACGGACCGCTGCTGGTGTTGGCGGGGGCTGGTAGCGGCAAGACGCGGGTGATAACCCGGCGAGCGGCCTACCTGGCGTCGGAGGTCGCCCGGCCTCGCGAGGTGCTGGCCATTACCTTCACCAACAAAGCCGCTGACGAGATGCGAAACCGCATTGTCGGGCTGGGTGTCGGCCGGGACATGACCGTCTGCACCTTCCACTCCCTGTGCGCCCGGTTGCTGCGGATTCACCACGAGCGGGCCGGATTGGCCCCTAACTTCACGATATTCGATCAGGACGACCGGCGCAACGTGGTGAAGCAGGCCGTAAGGGCCTGCGAACTGGACCCCAAGAACTGGCCCGCCGGCCCGATCGAGGGCCGCATCTCCAACGCCAAGAACGAGATGCTCACCCCCGAGGCGTTTGCCGAACAAGCCAGCGGCTACTACGACGGCGTCATCGCCCGGATCTACACCGCCTACCAGCAGATTCTGGCCGAACAGCAGGGCGTCGATTTCGACGACCTGCTGATGCGTATGGCCCTGCTGCTGGCGGAGGACGATCAACTCCGCGATCGTCTGGAGGACCGCTATCGGTACGTGCTGATCGACGAGTACCAGGACACCAACGACGCCCAGTACAACATCACCCATCTGCTGACCGAGAGGCGGCGCAACCTCTGTGCCACCGGCGATCCCGATCAGTCGATATACGGCTGGCGCGGAGCCAACATCGGTAATATCCTGCGCTTCGAGCAGGATCACGAGAATGCGGTGGTCGTCCGGCTGGAGCAGAACTACCGCTCGACCAAGCGCATCCTAGCGGCCGCCAGCAGCCTGATTGCCGCCAACATCCACCGTAAGGAGAAGACGCTGTGGACCGAGAACGCGGAAGGGCGGCGTGTGCGGCAGGTGGACTGCCCGGATGGCGAAGGTGAGGGGCAGTTCATTGCCGGCGAAATCGCCAAGGCGATCGCCGACGGGCGACCGCCGAGCGACGTGGCGGTCTTCTACCGCATTAACGCACTGAGTCTGGATATCGAACTCGCCCTACGCCGGGCGGGCATCGCTTACCAGGTAGCCCGCGGCCAGGCATTCTATGGCCGCAAGGAGATCAAGGACCTGTTGGCCTACGTGCGGGTCCTGGTTAATCCCGCGGAAACCACGTCCTTACGGCGGATTATCAACACGCCACCCAGGAGCATCGGCAAGACCACGCTAGGCAAGCTCGACGCGGAAGCCGCCCGCAGTGGCCGGTCGCTGTACGACGTGGTCATGGACTCTGCCGCCCGGGAAGCGCTGGGGCGCGGTAGTGATAAGGTTGGTCGTTTCGCGGAGTTGTTGCGAACGCTGCAACCGCTGGTGGTCGGCCCGGCTGCCAAAGCATTGACCGAGGCATTCAGCCAGAGCGGGTTGCGGGCCTCCCTGGTCGGAGAGGAGCGTGCCGACGAGGTTCCGCTGGAGAACGTCGAGAACCTCATCGCCGAGGCGGAGAAGTACGACCGCCAGCAGCCCGAGGGCTCGGTGATCGGCTGGCTGGAAGAGACCAGCCTGCTGAGCGACGTTGACTCCATCGACGACACCGCCGGGGCCGTCACCCTCATGACCCTTCACGCAGCCAAGGGGCTGGAGTTCCCCGTTGTGTACATCATCGGAGTGGAGGAGGGCCTGCTTCCGTTCCGCCGCGAAGCCGACGGCCCCGCCGACGTCGAGGAGGAGCGCCGCCTCTGCTTCGTGGGCATGACCAGGGCCAAGGAAGAGCTGACCCTGTGCCACGCCCGCTACCGCGTGCGTCACGGCCAGACCTTGCGCAACGTACGCTCGGAATTTCTGCGCGACCTGCCCAGCGACGAGATCGAGCGCTGCGACGACGACCCCGATGCCTCGGACGGCGGCTTCGCAGTGGCAGAGCGAGGCACTAGGGGGCCGGAGGACTGGCTGCCCGGCGTCTTCGTGCTGCACGACGAATACGGAATCGGCGTGATCCGATCGATCCGTTCCTGGGGGGCGCTGAACCACGCTACGGTGGCTTTCGAAGACGGCGAAGAGCACAGCTTCATACTGGAGTACAGTGATCTGACCCGGCTGGAGCCTGACGAGATCGGCTAGCCGGATTCCCACCCCTTGCTGCGCAAGGGATGGGGCACCCAGGCCGGCAAGCCAGTGCAGTTCCAAGTGTGGCACCGGCATCTTGCCGGTGAGTAAGTGCAGTTTCTATTGTGGCACCGGCGTCCCGCCGGTGAGTCAATGCAGTTCGAGTGTGGCACCGGCGTCTCGCCGGTGAATCAGTGCAGTTTGCTGTGTGGTACCGGCTTCCAGCCGGTGCATGGATGCAGTTTGTATATGGCACCTCCCATGAACGTCAGAAGTGCCACGCTTGGCAAGGGAAGTGGATCCCCCGCCCCTGCTGCGCAAGGCCTGGAACATTCCCGCCGGTGAGGTCGCCCGGCGTGCGCTAGGCCCGGCATTCATGCCGGGTTAAGGACCCGTAGCCCAGCATCTGGGACCCTGGTTCACCAGGGTTCTCGATGGTGGTCTTCAGACACGGCAGGCAAAGGCTGATGGGTAAACCCAGGCCACCAGAGTTCAAGTTGTGGCGTGCAGTCTTTTGAGTGACACCGGCTTTGGACCGGCACAGGGCAAGTACCTAAAAGACCGTGAAACACTCATCGCAACGGTCAGGTCATTGAAGAGGATCACCCCATGCGTCACGCCGTAATCATGGCCGGCGGAGCAGGCACCCGGCTTTGGCCGTTGAGCCGGTCCGCCCGGCCCAAGCAGTTGTTGAAGCTCGCTGCCGGCCACAGCCTGCTGCGCGAAGCGTACAATCGCGTCGCTCGCTTGCTGCCGCCCGAGTCGATCTACGTCATCACCAACCGCCTGCACCTGGACCTGATCGCGGCCGAGCTCCCCGAACTGACGGCCGCCAATCTGTTCGGCGAACCTGAGGGTCGCGACACCGCCAACGCCGTGGGCATGGCGGCGGCCATCCTCAGCCAGCGCGATGCTGACGCGGTTATGGGCATCTTCACCGCGGACCACATCATCACGCCGCTGGACAACTTCGAGGCCGCCGTCTCCCGGGCCTACGAAACCGCCGAGCAGCATCCCGACGCCCTGGTCACCATGGGCATCCGCCCCACCCGGCCCGAGGTGGGTTACGGCTACGTCAAGCACGGTCGGAAGGTGACAGAGGGTGTTTTCGAAGTCGAGGAGTTCGCCGAGAAGCCCGATCTCCAGACTGCCCAGGAGTACTTCGCCAGCGGCCGGTACGATTGGAACAGTGGTATGTTCACCTGGCGGGTGGGCACCATTCTGGAGCAGCTCAAGCAGCATCTACCCGCGTCGCATGCCGGCGTGTGCGAGATCGCGGCCGCCTGGGACACCCCCGAAGGCCCTAGCAGGCTGGAGGCCATCTATCCGGCGCTGGAGAAGATCTCGATCGACTTCGCGGTCATGGAAAAGGCCCCGCGCGTGCTGGTGGTCGAGATGGACTGCACCTGGGTGGACGTCGGCAGTTGGACGGCATTGGAGGCCGTGGTCGGCGCCGACACCGACGGAAACGTGATCAACGCCCCGCGGACAGTTAACCTCGGCTCGCGCGGCAACGTGGTGGTCAGCGAAGACGACCACCTGATCGCCACCATCGGCGTCGATGACCTGGTCGTCGTTCACTCCCCCGACGCCACACTGATCTGCACCAAGAGCAACGCCCAGAACCTCAAGGATCTGGTCGCCAAGGTGCATGAGGAACACGGGGAGCAGTACCGCTGACCAGCTGGCTCTCCGCCGCCATAGTCAACGGTCGATCTCTCTCCGCCAAATGCGGCCCGGCAATCCGGATGACCCCGTTTAGTGTGGTGCGTCATCAATACTACTTCGTAACGAGCCGCGAACTTCAGTTCGCGCGGACCCCACATGGCGAGGACGTCCCGAAGTCGATCGGACCGAGTCACGTGATGTTGCTGAGACCCAACACTAGGACACGGCAGCATCGACTGCCTGCTCGGAGGCATGCATCCCGGGTCGATCAA
>JANQGB010001250.1 GCA_028277545.1 Phycisphaerae bacterium
GGCCACGCTGACCCTGATGATCAGCAACCGAAACGAGTAGCGATCAGATCCGCGGCGCGGCCCCTACTCCTTGCCGGATTCAAAGCGTTCCAGCGCTTCCTTCAGGCTCGGCAGTGCCTTCTCGTTGGTGCACAGCTCAATGGCTTTCTTCTCCAACTCGACGGCCTCCTTGACGGCACCGTTCTCGAACTTGGCCAGGGCCAAAGTGTCGATGATCATCCAGTCCTTGCCGCCGGAGACCTGGTTGGCCTTCTCCGCCGCTGCCAAAGCCAGGGCGTTGTACTTGCCCGCGGTGGCTTCGTTGGTGAGCAGGTCCCAGGCAAAGCCGTTGAGCAGAGCGGAGTCGTCGGCCGCCTGCTCGATCAGGTAGCGACCGATGTTCTCGGCCGCCTTGCGATCCTGCTTGCAGGTGGCCAGGATGTCAAACTTGGTTTGCAGGTGATAGGGCTCGCCCGGTTCAGCGTTGATGGCCAGCTCCACGGCCCGCAGTGCCAGGTCATTGCACTTGTTCTTTGGATCGGGCGAGGACAGGGTGCGGGCGAACTCCGCCAGGCCGGTCGGGTCACCCTTCATCAGGGCGATGGTCCGATTGGCCACCCGTAGGGCTTCGTCATCCCGGCCCGTGGCAGCCAGCAGGCTGTACTGGGCAGAGAACGCTTCCGGGTCGTCGGGAGCCAGAGCCAGGGCTCGCTCCACGGACCTGCCCGCCAACTTGTGGAACCGAGGCTCTTCAGCGCCGATCAGGGCGTGCGAGATGCCGACCAGCCCGGAGACGCTGTCGGTCAGCGCCGCGATGGCCCGCTCGGCTGTCGCCAGGGCCTGGTCCCGATCGTCCAGCATGAACGCCTGCAATCGGAACTTGAGGCTCCACACGCCACTGTTGGTCGGCTTGAGGGCGATGATCTGGTCCGCGTACTCGATGGCCTTCTCAAAGTCGCCGCCTTGAAGCGCCTCGTTTATCTTACCTTCCAGGCCGAAGATCTGGCGGGCCAACTCAATGTCGTAGGTGCCGGCGACCACATCCTCGAGAACGTCGTCCAGCCCGTCCTGCGGATGCCCGATCCAGGCGATCCGGCCGCTCCTGTCGATCACGAACGCCGTTGGGATTCCCTCCTGGCCGGCCGCCTCCATGAAGGCCTTGTCGACATTGCCCTCCTTGTCGAAGGCCACCGTGTAGTCCATCTTGGCGCCCTTCTTGGTGACGAACTCCCGGACTGTCTCCAGGGTGTTGTTCTTCTCCTCGTCGTGATCGGTCACGCCGACGATGGTCACCCCGCGATTGGCGTAGCGATGCTGCAACTCGGTCAGATGAGGGATGCTTCTGATGCACGGGCTACACCAGGTGGCCCAGAACTCCAGAACCACCACGCCCTTGCCCTTGGCGCTGGCCAGGTCCACCGGGCTTCCCTTGACCCAGTCGGTGACCGTCAGCGCCGGCGCCGGGTCTCCGACACTCAGGTCCGCGGCACCGGCCGGCCCGGTCAGACTTATCGTCATAGCAGCCACAAGCAACAGAAATCGCTTCATCGATTAGAACTCCTCGGGGGGCGGTACTGCCCGGTCTACCAGTTTGCACCCGGCGCCTGCGGATGCTTCTTTTCCCGAAACCATCCGGAGCCAGGGATTATTCGCGAATTCGTCGCCGCAGCGCTCGCCGCTCGACCTCTGCAAAGCGGGGTCTGCGCCAACCCGAACCGGTGCCTGCGGCTCGCTGCGTCCGAAGATCGAGTGGCCGGACCGGCACACTCGCGGCACCGCGCCAGCTTGCCGATTATAGGACGTAGCGTCAACGCCGGTCGTCTGAACC
The DNA here is from genome assembly GCA_028277545.1 of Phycisphaerae bacterium. Lineage (GTDB taxonomy): Bacteria > Planctomycetota > Phycisphaerae > UBA1845 > UBA1845 > JANQGB01. The sequence continues at coordinate 1,808 of JANQGB010001250.1, forward strand.
GGCAGGCGGCCTTCGCCGGGTGTTGAGCAGAGTCTCCATCGCGTCGCCCACGCTTCGGAGCGGCGCGGCAGTGATGGCCGGCGCGCCCACAGGCCCTCGCACGCGAATTTCGACGAGTTCCCGGCTGGCGCCCTCGACAAGTTCGGTCAGCACGGGCAGCGTGAACCAGCGATGGGGGCTGACGGCGATGAGGCGCAGGTCCAACTCCGGCGGCTTCCTGATCATCCTTCCCGCGCCCACCAAGGCTACCGTTCGGCTTTGGAGCAGCAGGTCGTGTACCGCGATCTCCGGACCGTGCACGACGAACTCCGCGGATGCGGACTGCGTGCCGGGCTGGTCCGGCACCGACAGATCGAGCACCTCGAGAATCGAAAGGACCAACGGCAGACGAAAGAGCCTGGCTTCGCTGATTCTGAATCGTCCACCACCGCGAGTGGCTGCGGGATCGCCCATCTGGCCGGTCAGGTAGACATGAGCCTCCACCAGCCCGCAGGTCTCAATCGCGGCGGCGTCCTCCGGTGAGGCGCGGGCGCGAAGGTAGTCACGAAGCTGCATGTCAGATATCGTGGCGTTGCAGGAGTATCTCCCCGGAGTGGCTTGCTGGTCCACACG
>JANQGB010001280.1 GCA_028277545.1 Phycisphaerae bacterium
CCTTCTGGACTGGCGTTCACCCCCGGCGGCGATCTGCTTGTGGCCAGCCGTGACACCAACGCGGTCCTGCGGTTCGACGGTTCGACGGGCACGTTGCTCGGTGACTTCGTGTCGCCTGGCGCGGGCGGCCTGACGGCGCCGTACGGCCTGACCGTCGGCCCCTGGGGCAACCTGTACGTAGGCAGCGACGGTACCGACCAGGTACTCGAGTACGACGGCGGAAGCGGTGCGTTCGTGCGAGTGTTGGTCGACACGCGCAGCGGCGGCCTGTTGGGGCCGAGAGGGCTCACCTTCATCGCGGACGGGAGTCTGCTGGTGGCAGGCCTGGACAGCTACGCGATCCATAAGTACGACGGGCAAACGGGCGCCTTTGTGGGTATCTTCGACCTGGAGCTGGGAGCGTACTCCTCAGACTTTCGCCCCTGGGGACTTCGCGTCGGGCCCAACGGGAATCTGTTTGTGAGCGTGCACTCGGACAGCCCCCGAGTGCAGGAATACGACCCGCTCACCGGGCACTTCATCAAGTTTCTGGTGCAAGGCTACAACGCCTATCTCGATCTGCCCACGGGCTTCGACTTCGTCCCCGGCTGGGAAGCGGACTGCAACCTCAATAACCTGCCCGACGAATGCGACATTGCCTTTGGTGTGAGCGAGGACCTCGACGGAGATGGCACGCCGGACGAGTGCCAGATCGACTGCAACAACAACGGCGTGCCGGATCGCCGGGACCTGATTCCGTTCGGCCAGAGTTTCGACTGCAATGGCAATGACGTGCCGGATGAATGTGACGTGATTTCGGGGGCTTCCGGCGACTGCAACACCAACGGTATTCCTGATGAGTGCGAGGTCGACTGCAACAGTAACGGGGTTCCCGACCAGTGCGACATCGCCAGCGGCTTCAGCCCGGATTGTCAGTCCAATGGCGTCCCGGATGACTGCGAGATCGCCGCGGGAAGTGCCGCCGACTGCAACACCAACAGCCTGCCGGACGAGTGCGACATAGCCTCGGGCTGGTCCGAGGACTGCACGGGCAACGGTACGCCGGACGAGTGCGAGACCGACTGCAACACCAACGGCGTGGCCGACAGTTGTGACGTGGCCTTCGGAACCAGCGAGGACTGCAACAGCAACGGATTTCCCGATGAATGCGAACTCGGACAGTTGCTGGCCAGCTTCGAGTTCGACACCGGCCTGCCGCCCTCCTGGACGGCCAGCGGGCTGTGGCACTTCACCGACGCATGCCAGCTAATCGCCGGGGAGTGCGCCAGTCCGCCCTGGGCCTACTACGGGCAGGACAGCTCGTGCGACTTTGACGTGGGCTACACGGCTGGCACCCTGAGCGCACCGGTCCTCACCTTACCCAATGTCACACCGCTAACGCTGACCTATTGCAGCGTATACGTCGGCGAGGGCGGAGACTCCGGCTCCTCCGGTTGGGACTGGGCCTGGGTAACCGCCAACGGCGTCGAGATCGATGACGTGAGCGCTGATGGCTTTCACGTCGAGTGGCAGATGCGCAGTGTGGACCTTACACCTTTCCGGGGGCAGGACGTCATCCTGAGTTGGCACTTTGACTCGTTGGACGAGATCGGGAACGCCCTGCTGGGCTGGCAGGTGGATACCGTTGAGATCACCACCGGACTGGGCGGGCTGGACTGCAACACAAACGGAATACCCGACGAGTGTGACATCGCTTCGGGGAGCAGTGGGGACTGCAACGGAAACGGTCGACCCGACGAGTGCGAACCCGACGAGGACTGTAACTCCAACGGAGTGCAGGATATTTGTGACATCGCCGCCGGCAGCGACGACTGCAACGGCAACAGCGTGCCCGACGAGTGCGAGCTGACCGGCAATGACTGCAACAGCAACGGCCTGCTCGACGAGTGCGAGCCGGACGAGGACTGCAATACGAACGGAGTGCAGGACATTTGCGACCTGGCGGCCGGAACAAGCACAGACTGCAACGGTAATCTCGTGCCGGACGAATGCGAGCTGACCGGCAACGACTGTAACAGCAACGGTGTGCCCGACGACTGCGAACTGGCCGGCGGTTCGGAGGTCGACTGCAACAGCAACGGCCAGCTCGACGAATGCGAGCCGGACGAGGACTGCAACACCAACGGCGTCCAGGATATCTGTGACGTGGCGACGGGCACCAGCGCCGACTGTAATGACAGTGACGTGCCTGATGAGTGCGAGCTGGATGCCGACTGTAACACGAACCTGGTACCCGACGAGTGCGACATCAGCTCCGGCAGCAGCGGAGACTGCAACGGCAACGACGTGCCTGACGAATGTGAGTTGGATCCGGACTGTAACACCAACGGCGTGCCCGATGAGTGCGATCTCGATCCGGCCGATCCGGACGGCGACGGCCAGGTCAGTACCGATGTCAACACCAACGGCGTGCCCGACGAGTGTGAGAGCGGAGAGATCGTCAGCGCTCGGAGCTGTCGCGCTCACGGCGGTGCCGGTCACTACTGTGTGGGGCTCGGTATTGGAGACGGTTCGCGATATACGGGCGACAACCTGGAATGGCGCCTGGGACGGGTCGGGCGGCTGGAGTTCGACGTAACGCTGCCGCCGTTGGACTTCGCGGCGGAAGTCACCTGCGCGATCGATACAGAGTACACGGCCACGGTCACCACTGTCACTGACGGGTCATCCACGGTCTACGTCGAGTTCGAGCCGCCACTGCCATCCAACGACTGCTGCACCATCACTTTTGCCGGGGGCGTGGCCGACGTCCAGGCCGTGGCGACCCTGGAGTGCAGCGTGGACGGCAACCTGGTCGTCGACATCCTGGACTTCACCGCTGTCAAGAGCCGATTCGGACAGGGCGTCGACAGCACCAACTTCCGCTACGACCTCAACCGTGACGGCGTGATTAACAGCCTGGATAGCTCGGCGATCAAGGCGCGGTTCGGAAACAGCCTGGCCGGCTGTCCATAAGCAGCCGCGCCGCTACGGGGCCTGGCCGCCGGCCCGGGCGGCCAACTCGGCGGCCCGGCGCTGGTGCACGGCGGCGTCCCGGGGACGGTTCTGACGACGGAGCAGCTCAGCCAGCAGGGC
>JANQGB010001329.1 GCA_028277545.1 Phycisphaerae bacterium
CTGGCCGTCGGTGGCGCTCAACGGGGCGTCCACCTTCTGGATGCGTCCACACTGGAGCAGACGGCTGTCTTCCTGGGGCACGACGGTCCGGTCACTGCCGTAGTCTTCTCGCCTGACGGTGGCCGTCTGGCGAGTGGCTCGGATGATGGTACGACGCGCGTGTGGAATCTGGCGACGGGCCGCGTTGAGCACGTCTTCGCCGGCTCTTCGAACAGACGGCCGGCAACGTCGGTGCTGTTCTCGCCGGATGGCCGAACGCTCATCGCCGCCAACGCCAGAGCGGCGCGGGTCTGGCCCCTGCCGCCCACGACCAGTCGTTTGTTGCCAGGGCACAACAGCTACGTATACCGAGTCGCGTTCAGTCCGGATGGGCTGCTTCTTGCTTCGGGCGCCTTCCGCGGCAGGGCACGTCTCTGGGATGCGCTCACCGGTGAGGCCATCGCTGTATTGGGCGCCGAAGGTCCACACCGCTGGTTGAGCTTCACACCTGACGGGTCACGCCTGGTCGCGAAGGACAGTGCTCCACAGGCGGATGCACGCAAACTCAGCTTCTGGGACTGCGCCGCAGGCCGGCGTCTCACGGCGCCTCGATCGGAAGCGGATGAGCCGCTGTTCACCGGGCAATCCAGCATGTGGTCGGTGATCGCGGGCGGAGCAAAGAGAGTCGGAGAAGCGGGCGAGTGCCAGGCCTTGAATTCAGATCGTACGCTGGTGGCCAAGGGAACGCCGGCCGGAGAAGTACTGGTCAGGGATGCCGGGACCGCCCAGGTGATCAGGCGAATCACGGGACACGGATGCGCGGTCCTGGCCGTGGCCTTCCATCCGGATTCCACCAGGCTGGTCTTTGGTGACGAGTCGGGGCACCTGAAGGTCTGGGATTGGACTTCGGGCGTCCAACTGGCCGCGGCGCGGGGACATAACGGCAACGTGTACAGCGTCACCTACAGTCCCGACGGGACCCGCATCGTCTCCGGTGGAAATGATAGTGTGGTAATGGTCTGGGACGCCGACTCACTTGCGCAAGTGCTTATGCTTCGCGGGCACCGTGGCTATGTGCATTCGGTATCCTTCAGCCCTGACGGCTCGCAACTGGCCTCCGGCTCTGGTGACGGCACGGTGCGCCTGTGGGATGCGATGCCTCCCGTGGCACGCTGGCAGGAGATTCAAGCGGCAAAGAACCTGCGCCGCCAAGCCGAGCCGCTGGTGGACCGCCTGCTCAGCGAGATGTCGGACGAGTTGGATGTCGCCGACCACCTGCGGGCGGATTCAACATTGGATGAAGGTCTGCGTAACGCGGCCTTGAGCATGCTCTTGCGCAGGTCTGGCACCGGCTCCCCGGACCGTCCATAGTGGGCCGCCAAGGATAATCAGGATCGACCGTTACCGCCCCGCGCAGATGCTCGCCGGGTCGAGGTTCGGCCGATCCTGATTGCCACTCTAGCCTGGTGCCTGTCCGTGACGCTAGTCGAGCACGAACGGTCCGCCGATGGCCTCGTGCACCTCGATGGAGTTGCGCACCACCAGCATCTTGTTGAAGGCCATGACCGTGCCGCGGCCTCCCATGTCCAGCCAGCTCTCCGGCTCGACGGTGGTCTGGATCAGCTCGATCAGTGCGGCGATGCGCTCGTCGTATTCCAGCTCATCACCCTCGTCGCCGTCGTCATCACCCTCGTCGCCGAAGATGTTCTCGTCCTGGCCGCCACCGCCGCCGCCACCGCTCTGGCTGCGGGTCAGATCAACCTGCGGAGCCCCGGTGAAGTCAGGCACGCGCACCAGGATATCGCTGATGTCGTAGACGCGGACGTACAGTTTGCGGTTGAGGTCCGTCTTGGTGGAGATCTTGATGGTGTTCCCAACGCCCCGGAAAAGAACGGTCTCGGTCTCGGAAATCTGTTCGAGCGTCTCGGCCAGTATCTTGGCCACGGAGGTCTGCTTGAGGCTCAGCGTGACGGGCGTGCCCTCGTCGATGCCCTCGTTGGCCAGGGCGTCCCAGCGAACCACCACGTTCACCGGCCCCTGTTCCTTGAGCCACTCGACCACGTCCTCGAGCGGCGTGTCCTCCCAGTCGACAGCCTCGACCTTCTTGCGGAGGACTAGTTGGCTGGCTGTCGGGCCGTGCCGGCCGGAGGGGTCGCCGGCCGGCGGCCCACCCTGCAGGCCGGAGCCGGGCGGCGGGTTGTCGGAGCCCGGCGGGGCTTGAGCGAAGGCGCCGGCGGGGACAACCAGGCTCGCAATCGCTAACAACAAGACTAACTGTTTCATGAGGTAAAGCCTCCGTCTGCGAAAGACATTCAACGACCAATGGTTCAACGTCGCGACGGATGTATGAATGAAGCCGCGCTGGCGGCGCGCCGTTAACGGCACCCCCACCGGCTCAATAGTATCCCGTGGCAGCGGCAAAGTCCAGCGCTGGCTGACGTTACGACGAATCAGTTGGACAGGGTGAAGCCGTTGGACCAGGCGCCGCCAGATTATGGAGTCGGGCCGTCACCGCGGATGTCGCTGACGATTGCCCGCATCTCGGCGGCCGGTATCTGGCCACAGAGCACGTAGGCCGTGCACCCGGCGCCGTTCGGCCAGGCGATCATGGTTGGGCTGCCGGAAAACTCCTCCGCGGCGATAGGTGAACCGCCCTGCCTGCGGTGGAACTTCATATCGCGGCAATCATCCGCCGCCACCGAAAACACCGACACGACACGACCCCGAGCATCCTGGTACAACACGTGACCACCGCGCGCCTTCTTGATATCGCAGATGTGGGCGCCGAGCAACGAGAAGCCCGCGGCCTTGAGATCAGGAGCAATGGCCACCAGTCTCAACTTGGTGGTCAGGTTGGCGGCAATCTCGCTGAGCTCACGCCCCAGGCGATCATCATGGTGGTTGGGATGATCGCAGCACATTTTGTGCTGGACCCGAAGGTCCGCCGACGCGAAGGTTGCCTTGACCACACTCGTCGTGCTCCCGGGCTGCGGAGTCGAGTCCGACGGGCGCTGCCACTGCCAGACCGCCACCGCAAGCAGGATAGCGGCGGCCACGCCTGTCGGCAGTACCAGGTGATGAATCCAACTGCGTGACGGCGGGCGCGGCGCCTCCTGCTCATCCCGGAGGGCGGCCCGGACCTTGTCCGCCAGCCCGGCCGGGGCGCGCTCCGCCTCGAAGTTCCGGCGAATCGCGTCCTTCATCCGGTGAACCTCGTCCACGCGCTTGGCACACTCAGGACACATGTTCAAGTGCTCCAGAGCGTCGGCGCTGGCCTCGGTCTCCAGTTCCCCGTCGGCGAAGGGGGCCACGAACTTCCTGAAGTTGCGGCAAGTCATCGCTTGAACCTCTCCGTACTCAGGTTCCGCTGTTGTGCGTAAGTAGAGAGTTTCTGTCCTAACAACTGTCGTGCCCGATACAATCGACTCATGACCGTCCCCACGGCACACCGGCAGACCTCGGCGATCTCCTTGTAGCTGAGGTCCTCCAGGGCCCAAAGCAGCAGGACGGTTCTGTACTCCGGCTGCAGTTCCTCCATGGCATGCTTGAGTTCCTCGTCACAGCTATCCCAGTCAAATGAGTCGGCTGATATGTCGTCCAGTTGTGCGTCGTCAAGTTCCGCGGTGAAATTGTCGAAATCCACGTCGTCGAGCAGGGTCGGCTGGCGGCGGCTCCGACCGGCATGAGTATAGAACTGGTTGTGCAAAATCTTAAACAGCCATGGTTTAGCACCGAACTCCCTCAGTTCGAACTGGCCGAATCCCTTCAAGGCCCGAGTGTACGTCTCCTGTACGAGATCCTCGGCTTCTGCCTCCGACGACGCCAGACGACGGGCCATCCGATAAACCGCGTCCAGGTGCGGCATCGCCACGTCTTCGAACCGTTTGACTGTCGGCTGTGACAATTTCAGTGCCTCTTGCGATTCAAGGCCGACGCAAAGAACTGTACCACGGCCGCCTGTTACAACTTCGGAACAAATCTGAGTATTCCCGACGCTGCCGCCAGCCGGGCGGGTTTCCCGAAAGAATACCACTCCCACCCCGGATTTCCAGGGTCTGCGGCCGGCGACCGTCCACTTTGGCTGACGCCGGAGACTGGGGTTGGCCGATAATACTGGCAGAGGGGGTGGTCTCGATCCGCCGGTGGCGCGCCGACGGGCAGGCAGGGACCAGCGCCCGTTTCATGCGAACTCGACCGCAACCATCACGCACCGCAGCATAGCAGTGCGCGGAGTCTCGACATGCTATACGCCGCGCTCACCTTTTGGCTGTTGGTGGCGGTGCTGACCGCCTACGGTGTTCACCAGCTCTGGAGCGGCATGCTCAAGCCGCGCACGGTGAACTCGATCCTGCTCCCCGGGACGCTGGTCGCCCAGTTGGGGCATGTGGCAGGGTTGCTAGTCACCGGCGCGACGGTCACCAACACCACGCTCTATAAGGACGATGAATCCGGCGAACCGGAGATGACTCAGGATCCCAAACCGAGGATTCCGGTTGTGGGATCGATCATCATCGGCATGCTGCCGCTGCTGTCCTGCGCCGTGGCCATCTTCCTGGTCATCCGCTTCATGGGCGGCAGCATCGTCTCTGAAATGAAGCCTCATACGGTCGCCGCCGCGCTGCCCACGACGCTGGCCATGTTCTGGGATCTGCTGCGGGATCAGATATCCCTGGTGGAATCCACGGTAAGCGCCGCCCGCGGCGCGGACTGGAGCCAGTGGCAGGTCTGGCTGTTTGTGTACCTGGTGATCTGCCTGACGGTGAGGATGGCCCCCTTCCCCGGCACGTTACGCGGCAGCCTGTTGGCTACGATCGTGCTTGGCTT
>JANQGB010001369.1 GCA_028277545.1 Phycisphaerae bacterium
GGGCGGGGCGGCCTTTGCGCTGGTGGGGGCCTTGCGGACGTCGGGCACCGGCGACGCCGCCGCGGCGGCCGGCACGATAGTCGGAGCCGATCACGCCGGGGCCTGCCTGGGAGCCCTGATCTGCGGAATATTATTGGTGCCGGTGTTTGGCACAACCACGGCCGCCCTGCTGTTGGCGGGCGTCAAGCTGGCCTCGGCCTTGATACTGGCGGTGGGATCATCCGTGGGCCGGCCTGGCATCGCGGGGCCAGGCAGGGTCACTTAGCGCCACACGCCCGGCAGCCGGTGACGGCATTTGCGGCAGGTGCCTCGCTGCAGCTTGTTGTCCAGCACCTTGAATCCCAGGCGTTGAATCGCGGTGTCGCCGCACTTGGCGCAGGTCGTGTTGGTGCCCTCGTGCGGCGCGATGTTGGAGGTGTATACGTAACGCAGGCCGGACTCCCGGGCCATGTCGCAGGCAGCGTCGAGTGTTGGCACCGCGGTGCGCGGCAGATTGGCCAGGCGATACTTGGGCACGAAGCGGGCGAAATGTACAGGTACGTCCCGGTCCAGGTGCCCGCGGACCCACTCGCACATCTCCCGTATCTGCGTCGGATCATCGTTGTAGGTCGGCACGACCACGTTGATCAACTCCAGCCAGCAGTCCGTCCGGCGCTTGATCGACTCGATGGCTCGCAACACGGGCGCCAGCCGGGCCCCCACCACCTGGTCGTAGAATGCCTCGGTGAAGCCCTTGAGCGAGATGGCAAAGGCGTCGACGTGCTGAGCCAAGTCCACCAGGGGTTCCGGCTCGACGTACCCTCCGCTGGCGACGACGACCTTCAGGCCCGCCCTCCTGGCTTCGATGGCGATGTCCTTGGCGTATTCGAGGAAGGCGATCGGCTCGGTGTAGCTGAAGGCTATGGTGTCGATACCCTTCTTGCGGGCCGCCGCCACCGCCTCGGCCGGCGGCAGGTCGAAGGTCTTCAGCTCCTGGGGCTCTCTCTGCGAATGCTGCCAGTTCTGGCAGTAGAGGCATCTCAGGTTGCAGCCGCCGACCGCGATGGTCAACGTCTTGCTGCCCGGCCGAAAGTGGTTGAGCGGCAGTTTCTCGATGGCGTCGACGCTCAGGATGCAGGGGTTGGCATAGGCCCGGTTGACGTGCCGGCCCGCGATGTTGATGCGTGCGAGGCACTGCCCCAACTCGCCGGGTGAGAGCACGCAGTGCCGCGGGCACACCTGGCACTCGATCTCAGAACCGATCCCGGGCTCGTAGTAGTCCACCTCTCGCCGGGAGGGATCGACCGGCTGTCCCCACGCGCAGCGCGGGAAGGTCGCCCCCATCCCGCAGGCCAGGCAGGAACCGCCCGCGTAGCGGCTCAGTGCCGAAAGAAAGTCCCTGCGGTCCAGGTGGTCATTGTTCATGCTATCTCTGCGGGATGCCTGGCCACCGGCTGCCCTTGTAGCGGCCCGCGGCCTACGTCCCCCCAATCATCTGGTAGCTGCGCTCGCGAAGCTGATCGATGAATTCGGGCTTGAGCATGAAGCGGGCGATCGGCCCGGCCAGGCCCCGGTCGCGGGCCATGCTGTCGATCTCGGTCCTGAGTTCTTCCGCCAGGTCACGCGGGGCGATCTTCAGCGCCAGGTCCGCCTTGTCCAGTTCGAAGTCGACGTCCGACATGGCGGCCGCCTCTCGGGCGGTTGCAATGAGCAGCGCTTTACGTTCACGGCGCTGCGCCGGTGGCAGCGAGCCGAAGCGTTCCTCCTGGCGCGCAAGAACGCCCTCGGCCATCTTCTCCAGTCGGGCCTCCGGCGCCTTTCTGGCCCGCGTGAGCCAGCGCTCCATACCGGAGTTGTCCGTGGCTTGGCCTATGCGGACCGGGTCCTTGAGATTCTTGGGCGGAACCAGGCAGGGTTTGTATTCTGCCAGCACCTGTCGCTGCCCGACGTTCAGCGTCTCCTCGACGGCGCGCTCCAGCCCGATCAGCGGAGCCCGCTTCTGCTCCGGCGTGGCACCTCTTTTGCGACGGGCCTCCTGGATTCTCGGTGCGCCCTGGTCATAGAGAGCCACGATCCGGGCGACCTGCTCGCTGCTGAGGTGCAGCCCGTTGATCAGGTTCCAGTTGTTGATCTCGGTACGGAGTTGGCGTACCTCGGCCTGCTGTTGGTCGAACTTCCACATAGGGTGTTCTTCGGTCCCGTGCTCCAGGACCTGCGCCGCGTGTTCGATGGTCTCCGGCGGCTTGACGCGGGCGATCTTCCCCAAGGCTATGCCGGCCGCGGGGTGAAAGAGATACTCCCCCAGCTTGCCCGGCCGGGGGTGGACCTCCGCCCGCACTTCCTTGAGCTGCCGCCGGGCCTTGGCCAGTCGATCGCGTCCGCGACTGCGGTCCTTCTTCTTGTCCGAGTTCACCAGGCGGCGCTGGCTCGGAGAGAGGACTTGCGACACCTCCTTCTCCAGGCCGATCATCTGCTCGCTCAACGACTCGCGCACGTCCTTGGCCTGGCGGTGTACTCGGTTGGTACGGCGCTCTATCTCGGGGCTGAAGCCCTGGTTCAGCCGGTCTTCCATGGCGAAGTCACTGTAAGCCTCGACCATGTCGGGCAGCATGGCCGCCAGCGTCTGGTAAGCCTCGACGCGCAGGACCACGGCCCGCTCGACGATGGGCAGGATTCGTTGTGCCTGCCGGCGGTTGAGCCATAAGTCATGAACAGCCCGCTGGGCACGCTCCGCTTCACGCTGCCGGGCGGCCTGGGCCCGGGGATCAACCGGTGGGTCGTCGTGGCAATGATCGGCCACGACGGCCGCCGTGCAGAACGCGAGCAGGCCGATAACAACCGGCATCACCCACCACTGAACTGGAATCCGAGTCGAAGGGTCCATGGCTGCACCTCCTTCGGAATGGCCATCTCTATTGTAAGCCAAACGCTCCTGCATCCAAACTATTGCTTCGGCCAATAGCGGGCCGGCCCTGAGAATCCGGCCGAGCGACCGGCGGTGACCGAACACGCCTTCCCTCCAACGCCGGAGCGTCGACCGGTCCACCGGTCTAGGCGGAGCGGCCCGAAGGCCGGCGCATGGAGTTGGGTGAGCGGAGCGAACGCCGGTGCATAGGACTGGGCGAGCGGCGCGACGGCCCGTGCATAGAGTTGGGTGAGCGGGGCGAAGTCCGGTACATAGGACTGGGCGAGCGGCGCGAAGGCCGTTGCATATAGCTGGATGAGCGGAGCTAACTCCAACGCGTAGGTCTGGGTGACCAGGGCGAAGGCCGGTACATGGGGCTGGGCGAGCGGGGCGAAGTCCTGTGCCAATGCGCTAGGCCCGGCATTTATGCCGGGTAGACGACGCGTCGCGCCGATTGCCCGACCCCGGTTGACCGGGGTTCTCGATGGCGGTCTTCAGACATTGCAGGTGGATCACCGCAAATCAAAGTGCCGTACCACCGTCTACGTGTTCAAGGTCGCAACCGCGAACCGAGTCGCGCTGACGACGCCCGCAGCCAGGCCGATGCGTAACTCCGAGCCACGAGCAACCTACTGGAAGCGGACGCAATGCCAACCGCTGGCATTCCACACCCGAATGAACACCGGACCTCGTGGAGTGCCTCAAGAAGACTGGATCGTAACGAGCCGCGAACTTCAGTTCGCGAGGACGCCCAAATGTCGATGACGCAACCTATACCCATCGATGGATAACGCGGACAACCCTGAGGCACCATGCCAGCGCGTGTGCAACGCGATGCCGGCCTCGAACGGCGTGTCGTCCGCTGTCTCCACCAGAACGCCGCCAGGCCGCTCACGGGCACACCACGCTGCTCAACAAACCCTCTTGCCCCTGCACCGGCAAGATGCCGGTGCCACCAGGCAAATCAGCCCTCCCCAATCTGCATGGATACTGCCGTGCAAATCACGTCCCTCAGGCCAGGGCCCGGTCCTGCGACCAGACACCGGGTATCTTGGTGCGGCACTTGGGACACTGACCGTCGCGAATGGCGTTCGACGCCACCCTGAAGCCCATACGGGAGATGAGCTCGTGCTGGCAGTTGTGGCAGTAGGTGTTCTCCCCGGGATGATTGGGCACGTTGCCAGCGTAGACGTAGCGTATACCCGCGTCCATCGCAATCTGCCGGGACCGCTCCAGCGTCGACACCGGCGTGCGCGGCAGATTCGTAATGCGATAGGTGGGATGGAAGCGGGTGAAGTGGATGGGCACGTCCGGGCCGAGGTGATCCATGATCCACTTACTCATCCGCCGGATTTCGTCGGCGGAGTCGTTCAGTGTGGGGATGATGAGCACCACGAGCTCGAACCAGATACCGATGTCCTTGAGTATTTCGAGTGTCGCCAGGACCGGCTTGAGCTCGCCGACACAGGTCTCGGCATAGAACTTCTCGCTGAAGGCCTTGAAGTCGATCTTCACCCCGGTCAGGTGTTGGCACAGTTGGCGGAGCGGCTTCTCCTGGATGTAGCCGTTGGAGATCATCACGCTGCCCACGCCACGCTCGCGGCCCAGCCTGGCGGCGTCGTGCATGTACTCGTAGAAGATCACGGGCTCGGAGTAGGTGTAAGCGATGGTGGGTATCTTCCGCTTGCGGCAGGCGTCGATCAGCCTGTCGCAGGTGATAGCCCGGCTCTTGACCTGTTCGGGGCGGAACTGGCTGATCTGCCAGTTCTGGCAGAACTTGCACTCGATGTTGCAGCCCGCGGTCGCGATCGAGAAGGCCTTGGTACCCGGCAGATAGTGGAACAGAGGTTTCTTCTCGATGGGGTCGATGTTGGCCGAGCAGAGTGCCCCGTAGACCAGCGTCTGATACTGCCCGCCCTGGTTCTCGCGCACACCACAGTAGCCGCGTTCGACGTCGGCCACCACGCACTCGCGCGGGCAGAGCACGCACTTGACCTGATCCTCTGCGAGCTTCTCCCAGAACATGGCCTCCTTGCGCACCACGCCGTCGAGTTCGGGACCCTCCAGGGCATCGGTGCCGGCCACATCCTGGGCGACCGCACTCGCGCCGCGGCCGAGAGTCGCCGCCGCGCCGCAGGCCACGCCCAACCGAAGCAGGTCGCGCCGCGTCGGCTGGCAGAAGATGTTCTCGAGGCAGTCCATCTCACACCTCGATACGTTGAATTCGAGCAAGGTCTGCCACGCCAAGCCCCTTGGCCGCCGCGGTGGCGATATGTTTGGCCGGCCTCTTGTCGTCCGTCAGCGAGACCAGGCCGCGCTTTCGGCGCTCGGCTTCCAGCAGGTCGGCGCCGACCGCGTCCACCGCCACGACGTCGCTGCCGACCAGCAGGCCGCCGAAGGGCCAGGCGAAGCCGGGGTTCAAGGTCGGGCCGGCGTGGTACTGGGCGCGCGTCGCGTCGCATACCGTCAGCCGCCAGCGCGAGCGGATGTACCGGTGATTGGCCACGTCAGCGACGAACGGGTCACAATTATTCTCGTGGTACTTGTTGGGATTGTGGATGGCCCCGTAGAAGTTCTTCAGGCCCAGCGAGGCACCCGCCAGGCTGTGGTCCTTGAGGACCGGGACCGAGATCAGGGCGTCGACTTGCTCCGTCACGATGCGCGAGAAGCAGGAGCCGATCTGCCCGCTGGTCTGTATGTCCCGCTGGTACCCAGCACCGGCGCGTTCGGAGTCCGTGCCGTAGCAGCGGACACCGCTACGGGACTTGTTGAGCCTGTACCCGGCGGCGGCCAGTTCCACGTCGAAGCGGTCCCAGACAAGGATGTTCTGGGCAGGAAGTCCCGCCCCGCGCAGGCCGGCCACGATGGCGTCCACCACTGCCGGCTGTGTCGCCCGGCCCAGCGTGTTGACCTTGATGCCCACCCGATCGTTCGGAGCGAACAGCGTCCGCCAGGCTGCACCGGCGTCGGCCGCGCCGGTCAGTCGCTGCATGGAGGCGTTGAGCAGGCTGACCAGCAACTCGCCCTGTTCGTTAACCGCCCCGCGCGTCAGGGCTTCGTCGCGGGCGATGACCACCGTTGGCGACCGGACCGACGACCGGCCGTCCGCCCGGGCCGGCGCTGGACGGAGAGCGCTGTGCAGGGTCACCCCCGCAGCCAGAGCGGCTCCCTGGCTGAGGAACTGCCGGCGGGTCGTTTCAGCCGGTGCTCTTGGAGGATCTTCACCGGGCATCGGCAGCTTCTCCAACAGTGCCGCCCGAGGCCAGCAATGACCACGCGTGGCCCTCTGGATGGCTACTGGTTCTCCCCGAACACTTCTGCCGTAAAACAGTATACCTCAGCATCGCGGCGCTTCCAGGCGTCGCGCGGCAGCCGGGCCTTGGCGCACACCTGGTTAAGGAATTCTTCCCGTGTCCAGCCGCGCTCGTAAGCCACCTGCGGCAACAGCACGCCGCGGTCAGCGCCCAGTGAAATCAACAATCCGTGGCGCCCGACTACGATATCGTCGGTGTCGGCCACGCGCTTCGTTGGCGTCAGATAACTGATCTCGATCTCGATCTCGTCCAGCTCTTCTGCAGTGACCGGTTTGTGAACGAAACGCCTGTCCTGGCAGGCGGACACCGCGTTGCGCACCACGCTCTCATAAAGTGCCCCAGTGGCGGTCATGTTGCCGATGCAGCCGCGTAGGCTCCCGTGGTTGGTCAGCGTGACGAAGGACGCACCTTTGGCCCGCAGGGCGTCGGGAACGTCAGCGGGCTTGACCCGGGGCACCTCCTGGCCTGTCAGGTAGGCTGTGACCGTCTGCCGGGCGAGACGGAGCAGACGACTCTGCGCCTCCTGGCTGAGAGTCAGCGGAGTTTCGGTGAACACGAACGATTGGTAGGTCACGCTGTTGGTCCAATCGCCGGTGATCCGCCCCGAGGTGTCGTACGCGGCCAGGAAACCGGTGGCACCGCCCTGCATCGACTGGGCCCGCAGCAGCAAACTGACCGGCCCCCGTCCGCAGATGGTGTCCTTGGTGTTCCGCGTGTGTTGCAGGAAGCCGTCAAAATCGCTCTCCAGAATCTGCCTGCCGGCCTGGTCCGCAA
>JANQGB010001457.1 GCA_028277545.1 Phycisphaerae bacterium
TTGGCTCGAATAGGAGGGGCTGGCTTCATTGGATGATTAGCACTCAGGCGGCTATTCTAGTGGCCGTCGAAGCCGCGGACTCGATCGCGCGATCGTACCGTCGCCCAGCGCCGTGTTGACGTGCGGGGGGCGGCCGTCTCTTCCTCCAGGTTTCATTATCGGTTGGCGCGAGCGGGAAACTTGAAAGGCGATCTGCAAGGTGGACGAGCTCGACCTGCTTGATCAACTGGCAGCCCTGGCCGAGGAGTTGGGCGTACAGGTCCGGCGGGAGCCCATCGACGGTGAGAGCGGCGGCCTGTGTCGCCTCAAGGGCCAGCCGGTCCTGTTCATCGACACCCTGGCCGACCTGGGCACACGTGTCCAGCGCAGCCTGGAGGGGTTGGCCAGGCTGCCTGGTATCGATGATCACTACTTGCGGCCTGACGTCCGGGAGCGTATCGATCGAATCCGCGACGCGGGTCAGTCCTGAGCAGCGGGCGGTTCCTATCAAGACGGGCACCGCCGGTGCCCGCGGCGGTTTCAACAGCCCGGAGAAGTGACCATGGACCTGGCAACCATTCGCGAGTTGTTCAACTACAACGACTGGGCCCGAGACAAGGTGATGGGGCTGGCCGAGGATCTGGAGGTCGCTCAACTGGATCGAGCATTCGAGATGGGCGAGGGCTCGTTGCGTAAGACGCTCGAACACCTCTTCGGGGCGGAGTGGACCTGGCTGGAGAGAATCAAGGGGCGATCCCCGGTCAGCGGAGAATGTCCGCGCGGCTTTGTGACGCCGGCCGCGCTGTGGGAAGCCTGGCGGCAGACGGCCGACGAGCGCGACAGGTTGCTGGAGACGACTACTAACGCCGACCTGTCATCATCCGTGGCATTCGTGGGGCGGGACGGGAGACACTACTCCTTCACTCTGGGGCACGTGTTGATGCACGTCTGCAACCACGGCACGCACCACCGCGCCCAGGCGCTGAACATGCTGCGGCACTTGGGAGTGGCCATTCCCGAGACGGACCTGCTGTGCATGTTCGAGTGAGCGCTGCCGGCGCCATGGCGCGGTGCTGCTGACGGGCGTGGTTATGGCGTCCGGCGCGCGAAACGGATGATCGGCCGGGCCTTCAGGGCGCCGGCGCGGTCCAGGGTCGAGGTCTTATCGGCTGTTGGGCCTGTGCGGCACATAACCACTGTCGATTTCACACCTGGCAGTAGACTTCACCCTCCTGGCGTTCTATTAAAGAACGTGGGAGAGGGGCCAATCCCGTCTGGGCACCGCCCCCGGATGTTGCAAGTCATCGCCGCGACTTCGCCGGTCATCACTTCCGGTGTCTGGCGGCACAAGAGAGGGAGAGAGATGAGACACCTAATCCGCGCCTGTTCTGCATTGACGATTCTCATGGTGGCTGCCCTGCCGGCGCTGGCTGACCAGACCAACGTTCACGAACCCTACTACGGTAACGAGTTGAATCACGAGGAGATCCTGGAGGCCATCTATGGGGCGGACTTCGCTGCCTCGGGCAAGGACTACTATGCCGTGGGGGATTCCGGCGGGCTCAACGTGGTGCGCTTCGACGATTACACGGACTTAGGCGACATCCTGCATGTCGTTGATGCGACCGCCGGCTCGGCGGGCGACGAGGTTTGGGGCTACGGCGATATCCTGGCCACCGCCCGAGCCAGATACGCCGGGTACAGCCAGCAGTTTGCCATCGATCGCGGCGCTGGTGTTGAGGTTCTCTTTGACGTGTCGGGTCACGGAACGAGTGTCAGCGGCAGCGCCACGCTCGACCTGAGCGGTGACACCTGGTCCTGGGTCCGCCGTGATACCGACGGCACCAACGCGTATTACTCGCAGCAATCGCTCAACGGCGACGGGCTGGATCACATGGTCACTTACCAGATCCAGGGTATGGATACGGACGAGACGGTGTGGTTGCTGTTCTGGGAAGACCTGCCGGGGGATTACGGCCCGCCGGGTGGCTCCGATCGCGACTTCAACGACCTGGTAGTAGAGATCCGATCCGTGCCCGAGCCGGCATCGCTGGCGCTGATTGCCATCGGGCTGCCTCTGATTATGCGACGCAGGGTGAAGGGTCGCTAACGCGCGAGGCCCTGCTACTTGAGGTGTATGACCAGTGCCCCATTCCTGCGTCGCAGGGGTGGGGCATGTTCGTTGCCGGGCTGCGCAGTCGATGCTGCTCTTGGTGTGGGCGGTTGTATTCCCCACTCCTTGCTTCGCAAGGGATGGGGCACCCAACGCATGTTCGTTGCTGGGCTGCGCAGTCGATGCTGCTCTTGGTGCGGGCGGTTGTATTCCCCACCCCTCGCTGCGCAAGGGATGGGGCACCCAGTGCACCCAACGCTCCCTGCGCACCCAATGCACCCAATGCACGCAGCGGTGGCGGCTCCGCGCTTGGGTGGTGCTCCGGCGGTGGAGCGAGTCGTATCAGGCGCCTGCGTTGAAGTCACTAACGGCTCGGATCATCGTCAGGAAGTTTTCCGGCGGCACGTAGTTTGGGATGCTGTTGCCGGATCCGCAGGCGTAACCGCCCCGTTGCGCGGTGCGCTCAAGGATCTGTCGCACCCGAGCGGTAATGGCTTGCTGGTCGCCCATGGTCAAGATATTGACGTCCACGCCGCCCAGCACGCCTACCTTCGAGCTCCAGCGATCGATGAAGTGCTCCACCGGTTCGATGGCATCCTCGAAGCTGTGCTTGGCGTCGATGCCAATCTCCTGGATCAAGGCGGGCATGATAGAGTCAATCTTGCCGCAACTGTGGAACAGGAACGGGCGCTGGTTACTGTGGGCCAGCTCGACAAACCGGGCGTACCAGGGGAACACGTGAGCCTGCAAGAGATCCGGAGAGACCAGCAGCCCATTCTTGCTGCCCAGGTCGTCTCCCAGCCACAGAGCGCATACCGCGTCCATCTGGCAGTAGGCTTCGAACACGCCGTAGATCGTCCGGCCTACCCGGTCGATGACGACCGAGATCAGATCCGGGTCGTCGTAGATGGCGTACATGAAGCGTTCCAGCCCGATCAGGTTGGTAGCGAATTCGACGATGCCGCCGGAGAATCCAATCAACCGCATACCGTCCGGGAGCACCTCCGCGGCGGCCTCGACGGGACCGAAGTCGACGTCGTCCTGTTTTGGCCAGGGGTAGCGCTCGCAGTCCTCGACTGTGTCGATGGCGCCGCCGTGCTGGTCCTGCCACTCCCGGTCGGTGCGGCTCAAGGTGGAGGAATCCGCGGAGGTAACCGTCGGATACTGAAACGGGATGGTGGCGGACACTTTGACTGCGTCATACCCCAGCCGGTGCAGCAGGCGTACGTTCTGCCGGGTGACTGCACGCGACTCCGCCGCCGCCGGCTCGTCAAGCAAGGCCGATACGACCTCTGCATGTACGGCCAACTCGATCAGCGGTACGCGGTCCGGGCAGCGGCGATAGATCGCGTCGAGAAATCTCCTGTAGTCGGGAGCGGGGCCAGGCAGGCTTTCGACGCTGGGATGCATGCAGGTTCTCACACGATGGGACTGGCCCGCTCCGCGGTGACAGCCGCAGGTGGGCCGGACGCCATGTATCTGCCGGGCGGACCGATGCTCAGCCGGCCGGGCCTGCGTCTTTGTAGGGCGCGGTCAGCCCCACTCGTCCGCGCCGATCTAAGCGGCTGGCGGGCAGAGTCGATCGAGCAGTTCCACCGCTCCGTTGGGATCAGCGGCGTAGCCACTGGCGTTGATCTGCTCGGCAAACTCCGCCGACACCGGGGCGCCGCCAATCAGGATGACCGCCTCGGGCTTCTTGGCCCGGATGGCTTCGACGGTCTCCTGCATGTTCACCATGGTTGTCGCGAGCAGGGCTGACAAACCGACGGCCGCGTCCGGGTGGAGCTCCAGGGCGTCGAGGAACTTCTCCGGGCCGCAGTCCACTCCCAGATCCTCGATGCGCCAACCGGCGCCCTCGAGAATGACGGCCACGAGGTTCTTGCCGATGTCGTGCAGGTCGCCACGCACGGTGCCAAGGATGAACACTCCGCGAGAGGAGACCTCCTCGCGGGCGAAGGCTGGCTTAAGCAGTTCGACGCCCGCCTTCATGGCCCGGGCTGCGATCAACACCTCCGGAATGAAGACCTCGTTAGCCGCGAAGCGTTTGCCGATGGACTGCATGCCAGGCAACAGCCCTTCGTTCAGAATCGTCTGGGCCGACACGCCGTCCGTCAGCGCCGCGCTCACCAACTCGACAACGCCAGGCTGCCCCTTCGAGCCGGGCGGAATGTTGGTGTTAATGTCCATCTTGCCTCGTTCGACGCACTCGGCCATCTGCCGCAGGGCGCCGGTCGGTGTGTCAGACTGCTCAGCCATGATCAGAACTCGCTCCAGTGCAACTACGTTCACCTACTCAGGAACAACAGTATAACAACTTGGGAGTCTCATGCGCAGGTTGGGTACTATCATCCGCGCCTCGTTGGCGCGGCCTGAGGTCCACCGTAGTATTGCCTGTTAGAGGACCATGACCCAATGAGCGAAA
The DNA here is from genome assembly GCA_028277545.1 of Phycisphaerae bacterium. Lineage (GTDB taxonomy): Bacteria > Planctomycetota > Phycisphaerae > UBA1845 > UBA1845 > JANQGB01. The sequence goes on from JANQGB010001457.1 coordinate 4,515, forward strand.
TCTACCTTAGACCAATGGATAGCACCTTCGAGTGCTCGCGGCGCCACGCTATCAAGGTGATCGCAGCGGCTGCAGGTGGCAGCCTTGCCGGTGGTACCGTCTCCCGAACACTGGCGGCATTACCCTGGGCGGAGCGCCCCCCGGCTTTGGCGCTCGACTCGAATGCCGCTCCACTGGCCCTGGGAAAACGTATCCGGTACGACGATCGGGAACGGCAAGGACATCCCACCCTGGCGGCCGACCCCGACGGCCGGCGGCTTTGGACGGCGTGGACATGCCTGCGCGACGGTGTGGAAGGAATCTGCCATCAATCATACTCGCCGGGGAACGAGTCGTGGGGTCCGGTGCAAGCGGTAGACGAGCCGAGAATGCCGGGCGTGAGGGCGGCTTCTGATCCCGAGATCGCTGTCGTGGGGCGATACCTGGTCATCGTGTGGCTGGCACGTGGCCACTCCGGGTGGACACTGCTGTCGCGTACGTTCGATCCGGCGACGGTCGGCTGGGGCGACGTACACGTTGTGGCAGGTTCACTGGACGGCGACGAGCGCCTCAGTTACCCGGCCATCGCTTCGGGTGGCGATGGGGCCCTGGTTGTCTGGCAAGCGAGACACGCAGGTCGCAAGGCTAACGGCATTCACGGCCGATGGCTCGGGCCGGACGGGCGACCCGCTGGTGACGTGTTCAAAGTGGCCGCCGACGAGACCCGAGATTGCTGCCGGCCGGCGGTTGCCGCAACATCGAGCGGGTCGAGCTTCGCGGTGGCCTTTGATCGTCAGGACGGACCCGGTACGCAGAACGTATACCTGGTGCTGTTGAAGCGCCAGGGTCGCCACGTGGTGGGGGCCATTCCGGTATCGTGGCATCCAGCGTCCGACCTATCCCCAGCATTGTCGTTTGCGCCCGACGGCGACCTGCTCTGGGTCGCGTGGCATTCAAACCGCTCCGGACAGAACGGCTGGGACATCCCCCGGTGGTATCGGCTGGCCGCCCTGCGTCTTGGCGACCACACCTGGCACCAGCCAGTAGATGGTCCGCAACCGCCGGATCCCGAGCCGCGGGGCACCGTCCAGGGTTTCGAACTGGTGCGAGTCGTGACTTCTGCCGGCGGCGCGGTTTGCGTTCTGGGCCGCGCCTCACACAACTTCTGCCTGCAGTACTACACGCAGGCCGGACGGTCACCGCTGTATCGTCTGCCGGAAGACGGCTGGGGAGGTCGGGGCCGGCTGCTGCGCGGCACTTTTGCGGCGGATGGAAGACTGTGGGTGACCCGGCGCGACCTGCGGATGAACGTGCTGCACGGTATAGACGGGTTCACGGAATTGACGGGGCCGCCGCTGCTGCGTTCCCGGGCGCAGCCGGCTGCCGGCGCAGCCCGCGTGCTGGAGGGCGTGCAGCGACGTCAGGAGTGGCCGGCGCCGTCACGCGGTGCCGACGATGCCGGGCTGCGTCTCTACTTTGGTGACATCCATGGGCACTCATGGCAGAGTGACGGCATGGGCGATCCGGAGGAGTCTTTTCTCCGGGCCCGCGATGTTCTGCGGGACGACTTTCACGTATTGACGGACCATGACCGCTTCGTGGGCCGGCGGATCACGGATGCCCAGTGGCAGCAGCAGAAGGATATAGCCCGTCACTACGAGGCGCCGGGCGCGTTCGTCACGCTGTTCGGGCAGGAGTGGACTACGCCACGCACCAACCGCCCGCATGGCTGGGGGCACTTCAACATCTATTCCGCCGATGAGCAAATCCCCCTGTTCGATCACGGCGATCCGCGTTACCGCGACCTGCCCGACTTGTATCCATCCTTACGAACTCACCAGGCGATCGCCATCCCCCATCACATCGGCTGGACAGGTGTTCCGTGGGACGCGCTGGATCCCGAACTCGTGCCGGCGGTCGAAATCTGTTCGGTTCACGGAGCGTTTGAATACGAGGGCAACGAGCCACTCCGACATCGAGGCGGCATGAAGGGCAATTTCGTGCGGGATGGGTTGGCGGCGGGTCTCCGCTTCGGCCTGGTGGGCGGATCGGACCAGCACGGGCTGATCTGGCAGCACGGTGTGTGCTGGAAGCGAAACGTGTACCGGGCGGGCCTGACGGGCGTCTGGGCGCCTGATTTGAGTCGCGAGGCCCTACTGGACGCGATTCGGGCGCGCCGCACGTTCGCCACCAGCGGTGTGAAGCTCTGCATGCGCTTCAGCCTGAACGGCTCGGCCATGGGGTCGTTCGTCAAGACGGACGAGGCGCCGGTTATCCGGGTCGATGTGGCCGTCCCTCCGGAAGAAGGCAGCCTGGCCTGGCTGCAGATCGTGCGGGACGGACAGGTCGTCCATCGCTTTGGGGGGGAAGGGCAGCGCAGCCGGTTCACATTCGTCGATAAGGAATTCCCACCCGGGCAAACCAGCTACTACTACCTGCGCGTCACCCTGGACAATGACAACCTGGCCTGGTCGAGTCCGATCTGGGCTGCCCGGGCGTAAGGCACTGGACCGCGACGTCCGAAGGCGCCCGGCAGCGCCCGCCCCGGTTTCAAGAGCGCACCGGCGACCGCCAAAACTGCGGTTAGCCGGCGAAGGACGCCCCGAGGACCTGGTAGTCCAACAGGTCCACGTCGTCATCACCGTCGAAGTCGAACAGGTCGCATCCGGCGGCGGGTGAGTCGGCGGCGGGGCCCGTCAAGCAGCCCTCCAGCCGGGCAAAGTCCTGCCAGTCAACGTCACCGTCCACATCGTAGTCGCCAGGCAGCCAGTCGCCGAGTGCGAAGTTGGCCTCGCTGTAACCGGCCCGCTCGATCAGTACGGCGGGGCGAAGGACCTCCGCGTAGCCATCCTTCACCGCGCTCAAGGGGTAGTAGGTGCCGCCGGGCTCGGTGCCGAGCCGTGTAACGATGAAGAAGCCGTTGCCATCCGTCTGGGCAAGCGGAAAGCCGTTGCCCTTGACGGTGGCGTCGTCTATGGGCTCTCCGGTTGCCCCATCCGTTACCCGGCCGTACACGGCTCCCACCACGGTGACGGCGGGGTCTCGCCAGGGCATTTCTGGCGGCGGGGCGGGCTCGGCGAAGGCGTTGGACGCTACATAGGGATACCAGGTCCAATCGGCGCCGGCGTCCGAGGTGCTGGCGTAGGAATAGGTGCAGATGCCGTCAGCGCCGGCGTCCTGGGCGTACTCTATCTGGTCCAGGCTGTCGGCGAAGTCGTTCAGGTAGATGCCCGGCCCGACGAAGAGGTGCCGGCCGTACGACCAGACGAGTCCCTGATCAACCCAGTTACGATACCAGCTCGGGTAGGCGTCATCGTCGTAATAGGTCATGGGAATACCCGCGTCGAGGTAGCCCATCTCCATCCACTCGCGCCAGTTCTGGAACAGCGCCCAGGAACTGGTGGACTGGAAACTTGGCGGTGCATTGCCCCAGGTGATCAACGCGGCGCTGTGCCTGCGGGGCTGGTTCGGATCGGCGGCGGTCACCGCGACCTCCAGTTGGGCTCGTCGGACGAGCTCGGTGATTCCCCGTCGGCGGAAGTCGTTCCAGGGGCCGTAGCCAGTGCTGGGGGTGCCCGAGTAGCCGGTGACCTGCCTGAACCGGGCCAGCCCGGACTTGTCGTACCAGGTGTAGGCTGGATAGCCAGCGTCCGTGCTGGTGTAGCGGATGTAGTCCCAATGAATGCCGTCGACATCATATTCGGTGAGCAATTCGCGCACGATCGAGAGGAGGTAGTCCTGGACGTCGGGGGACCCAGGGTCGAGCACGTACTTGCCATCGACGGTGGCGGGTCCGCCGCCGGTACTGCTTCGCGGTACCATCAGCCACTCGGGGTGGGCGGTCAGTATCGAGTTGCCGCTGGGCGGCCAGGCCGTGCTGACGCGGAAGGCGACCAGCCAGGGGTGGACCTCGATGCCGTTGGCGTGGGCCTGCTGAACGAGATACGCCAGCGGGTCTATTCCACCGCTGATGTCCGTCGCCTTGGGCAGGATGGCTGAGTTCCAATACGCGCCGTGTCCGCTGCCGGAGGTGTCCTGGTAGGCCAGTACTTCGGCCACGATGGCGTTGTAATTGCCCGCCACGGCCCGGGCGACCATGGCGTCGATCTGTGCGGCACTCTTGAAGCCCGTGTGAAAGGCGTCGGCCCAAAAGCCGCGGAATTCAGGCGACACGAGGCCCTCTTCCACGAAGACGGCCATGACCGTCTTGCTATCGTCCATGACGACGGTGGTCTCCGCAGCACTGGGATTCGCTACCTGGGCACCGACAGAAACCTCCCAATGATGGAATTGGTACCCTGGAGCCGCGGCCGCGGAGATGGGCACCACCTCGTTCAGGTACCGCGCGTAGGGTCCCCCTTCCAGCGGGTCGGTGCTGCCCCACGCAGCGGGGCTGGCCTCCATGGTTAGTTGCACCTCGCTCGTTTCCGGAGTGAAGCGTACCGCGTCGGCGATAACCACACTGGGGTTGGCCGAGTTGCCCAGGGTGACGTAGCCTGTGGTCCCTTCCTCAAAGGCGAAGGAGCCCAGCACGAGCCACGTCTCACCAGCGGTCTGCTGGTTTACAGGGATTGTGATGGAACCTGAAGCGTGATTGACTGTGAATGGCGCGTTATCGGCCCTGTTACTTCCTTGTACGTACCAGACGGCGACCTGGTACACGCCCGCTTCGGGCAGATGGGGCCGCCATTCAGCCAGCGCGGGAGCGCCGCCGCCGCTGGTGGTGAGCGTCCAGTCGTAGTCTGCGCCGTGTGGGTTGCCGTAAGCTCCTGAATTCCACGCTCCATGCAGCAGCGTGAAGTCAGGATCGCTGTTGTCAACTGTAATGACCTGCCCGGCGGCCGTGTGGGCCAGGACCGTCAGGGCGACGAGAAACAGCACACAGCTATTGATTGCGTGTGAGCCTGGATGGGGCTTCATTCCCTTTCCTTTCCGGTGCGGGGCGGCACGCGCGCCGCGTCGCGTCAAGCATGACCAGACTGGCTGGCGACCCGGGCCCCGGGCCTGTCTGGCACATTATAGCAGCAGGACGTCTGGGCGCGCAGGCCTGTTATGACAGACGGAGACGCCGGGGTGAGTAATCTGCGCACAGTGCGTGGAACTCTGCAGCAGTCCAAATAACCTTCCAAGTGTCTCGCGAGCGACCATCCATCTCGGACGAATCCACTGGTGCTGCGCTTCACAACGCCGGACTTGACAGGAACCTCGCACGCTCGCTTCCGGAGCGCGCCGCGCCGCGTGCCGCGTGTTGCCCGGCCCGGGTGTTACTCCAGAGTGGCTGCAATCGTGCCAGCAATGCAGGTTTTCGGACCTTAACTAAACTGGCGCGCGTTCACACCGGAAACGGCAAAAAACGGCACCTAAACCGGCAATATCGCCTCTTAAGCCTTGTTCCGCCGTGATACTGCGGTTATCATGCTTATATACTGTTCGCGTGCTTAAGGTCGTCTCGACGCTGGTCTCGCGTAGCAGTCGAGTGACCCGGGGCACGAGGGGAGGAGGCGTCATCCAGCAGACTTTTGGTTCCCCACGATTGCACAGAGGAGTAAGGGCGGTATTGGTGCCGCCCAGGGTGGATAGAAGTGTCAGGTCCAACCGGAATCGCTCGGCGCGAAACACGCGAATGTGGCCGGCGGTCCCGGTGACGACCGGGGTTTGCAGCCCAGGAGGAGTAACAGGACATGAGAAGTCTATTGGCAGTTAGTTTAGTGTTGGTCTTCGCCACAGCCGCTTCGGCGGACTATGTCGATAACTTCGACTCATATGCCGACCAGGCCGCGTTCGACGCCGTCTACGGTGACAGCGGAATGACGCTGGATCAGGCCAAGGGGTACAGCGACGGGCAGTCGATGAGCAACGCCAGCCGGGCCGCGTCGTGGTATGAGTTCGACCAGGGTTTTGTAGCCACTGATGCCAGCCCCCTGACCATCTCGGTCATGGTTGACGTCGACAACCTCCACTGGTGGACCCGCAGTTGGCTGCAGCTCTACTCTTACGACGTGGAGCAGAACCTTCAGGACATCGTGGGGCTGGGCTTCACGTCATCCGGCGACCAGACCAAGTACCACTACCGCGGTGGTGCTGACCCGCTGTGGGGCTGGGGCTCCATCGACGACCTGAGCGGCAACCCCGTCTTCGATCGCACGACGGAATGGACCAAGCTGACGGCCATCGTCAAGAGCACCACGATCGAGTACTATGTCAATGACGTGATGGGCCTGAGTGTCGCGAAGCCTGCCGGCGCTACTGACGTGCTCTACAACAAGCTGAACTTCGGAACGAGCTACAGCTCGCAGGAGGACGTCTGGTTTGACGACTTCCAGATCATTGGTGCGCAGGTTCCCGAGCCGGCCACGCTGACTTTGCTGGGCCTGGGTGGTCTGGCCCTGGCGCGCCGGCGCCGGGCGTAATACGTAGCTGCTCGCGCCGCTGAGAGGCGGGGTGGTTCGGTAAACGGTCGATGCCACCTCCTCCGGCCAGCAGCGATCCTGAGACGGTCCTTCTCGAGAAGGACGACGACACGACATGCTCCGTTTCGTCGACGCAACGGCGGAGCGGAGCATGTCTTTAGCGGCCGAGGTGCCGCGGCCCAGGGGGACGGGCTGTAGTGGTCGATCCGCACAGCGGTGACGCCGAGAAGCAGGGTTTTTCGGGCCAGCCGACTGGAGAGGCGGGCGCCCAGGGAAGGTACATACTAGGAGCAAGAGTTATGAGAGTTGTTAAGCGACTGGCTTTGTTGAGCGTGCTGGCCGTACTGGCTTGCCCGATCATGGCTGGGGCGGAGCCTTTTCCTTCTGAAGTCGTCGGCTTTAACGGCCCACCGATCGATGACCCCGCGACGTCACAGGAGATGTTCCAGCGACCGGAGTGGAACACGACCACCTGGGAGAACCTCGACAAGCTCGGCGAGTGCGAAAGCTCCGGTGACCTATGCGTGAAGGACGAGGACTGCGGCGGCGGAGAGGCGTGCGACAAGCAGATTGGCACGTGCAGTGAGACCGGCGGTGCCTGTGCCTACGACCGGGAGTGTCCGGAAGGTGAGACCTGCCTGGGTGAGGGCGGCTTCGCCTCTAACGACGCTTACCGGGCGTCGGGCCTGCAGACCGAGGGCGCGGCTGCCGAGGAGGTCTTCTTCACCTGGGCGGAGGACGCCGACAATGCCTTCTGGGTGCGTCTCAGTTCGTTTAACGGACAGGAGCGGCCGAACCCCTCGCTGCACACCGAGGGCAAGGTGCGCTTCAAGATGACCAATCGTAGCGAGTTGTTCTGGGGCGAGATCGGCCTGTGCCTGGGCATTCGCGAGACAGACGAGGTGGTGCCCCAGTTGCATGACGGCGGCACGCTCGGCGACATCGAGTGGGTCGGCGTAGACACCACAGTCAACGGTATCACCGTAGGCGAAGACGGAATCGTGAACACCGAAGCCACCGGTGACGACGTACAGGAGTACCCGGTCGGTACCGACCTGGTTGCCCTGGAGCTTCCGCTGGGTACCGCTGTCATCTCGCCCGGCCCCAACGGTACGATCGAGACCGGGACCGCCGGTGACGACGAGGAGCGATTCGGCTACTTCCTGTCGCCGGCTGGCACGCGCGTACCGTTTCCGGCCGCCACATTCCCGCCGCACGTCAGCCCCTACGTCATCGAGTACGACCTGGCTACGGGCTACGTGACGGTAAACGGCACGCCGCTGGAGGGTGGCATCGCCGGCTTCACCGGTGACGGCGACCTGACCACGCCGAACAGCCGCGGCACGCTCGAGCACCTGGCCATCACCTACGTCAGCGCCGGCCCCAACCGGGCCATCGACTTCGCCATCGACGAACTTCAATTCGAGGCGCCGGAGCCGGACCCGGTCCTTCCGCCGACGGTTGTCGCTCCGATCATTGCCGACGACGTCGAGGTCGTGGTCACCGACCTTATGCCCTCGGTTGATAGAGTCGAACTGCTGCTTAACGGCAGTTTCCTGATGGGCGAGGACGTCACCGACAACAGCGACGTGGTGTTCACCATTACCCCGGCGGTCGAGGGTGACTACTACACCGCCACCCAGCGCGACAGTTTCACCAGCACCACCAGCCCGGAATCGGCGGCGGTGTACGTGCTTCCCGAGGCATCGCCTTATTCCTTCTCGATCGTGATCGACGAAGACGGCAACGGTAGCTGCTCGCCGGTCGGCAACTGGGAGTTCGTTGGCGTTACCGAAGTCGACAGCGGCCCGGTGCCTCGGGGCATGAATCTCTTCACCAACAACGGCGTCTGGCAGGAGATTAACATCCCGTTGGACAACAACGACGTTGTCATGCCATGGTATGGCGGCGACGGCATCCTGGACGCTTCTACCAGCGGCCTGTGGAGCATGGACTCGCTCTGGTTCGTAATAGCGCCGGGTGCCGAGGTTGGCGGACCGCACGAGGTCTTCATCGACGCCGTCCAGATTCTGGACGAGTCGGACCAGGTCATCCAGACGCTGCACGACATGGAAGACGGCGTCAACTACATGCAATACGCTCGCGGCCAGAGCACTACGAGCCCGAGCCCCTCTGAACTCAGTACGGTTACCAGCTTTGACGGTACTACCAGCCAGCGCCTGGTGTGGACTTACGGCAGCACCGAGGCCGACGAGACGCTGGGGCTGTACCACAACATCGGGTACGCCTGCGGGACTTCGCCAACGTTCCCCGATACCGCTGTGACCATGCGCTTCCACATGTTGTGCCGTTCTGACTCGGGCAGCCCGGTGGCTCCGCCTGAAGTCGCCGGCCCGATCATCGTGGGTACGCAGGACTCGGTCCGCGTGTATCACGAAGCCGGGGCAACTGCGGTGCAGTTGTACATCAACGGCGTTCCGGAGGGAGAGGCGGTCACTCCTACCGGCACGGAGACGGACTTCACCGGTCTGTCACTGGCGGTGGGGGCGTCCATCTCTGCCACCCAGACCACGGTCCTGGGCGAGAGCGACCTGGCCTATCCGCGGGCGGTGACGGACATGCCGCTGCCGCCGGTCGTGGCCGATCCTATCGCGCCGGGCGGCGACGAGGTAACGATCACCAACATCCTGCAGCAGCCTTTCGCTGCGGCGTCAGAAGTGACAGTTTATGTGAACGGCATCGAAGAGGGCAGTGCCACGCCGACCGGTGAGACGACAGTGGTGACCGTCGGTGTCAACCTGGTAACCGGCGACGACGTCACCGCCACGCAGACGGTGAACGGCGAAGTCAGTGACGAGTCGGCCGCAGTCATGGTCGGGTTCCCTGCCCCGGTGCTCTACATGGCACCGGCAGCCGGAGACGACACGGTGCGGGTCATGGATCTGCACGCGCTGGTCGACAGCGTGACCGTGACCGTCGATGACTCGACCGACTACTCCGTCGCCGTAACGCCTGGCACGACGGTCGTGGACGTTCCGGTCAGCGGATTGACCATGGGCAGCACCGTGGTGGCCACGCAGGCCCTGGGCGAGGTCAGCAGCGAGGTTTCTGCTTCCGAGATCGTGACCACCAACGTGCGGACCACGATCCTGTGCGACCACTTCGAGTACGACCAGGCAACCTACGAGGCCGCATGGTCGGACTCGGGATCCGCGCCGCGACTCGAACTGTCGACAGAGCTGGACGCCACCTACCCGACCGGCGAGAAGTCGCTCTACGCCGCTCCCGGCGCGCCCCGCGTGGAACGACTCCTCACGCCGAACGTTACGCCGACCGCCACCGAGCCGGTGATCTGGAACGTTCACATGTACGACGCCCACGGCCCGGGTGCCAGCAACGTGCAGTTCGCCCAGTTGAACGGGCAGACTGCCGATTACTGGTATCAGCATATCGGCATGCTCTCCTGGGTACCGCAGGACACGAACTACTACCAGTACCGCGCCGTCGGCAACGGCGGGCCGAACTGGATCGACCTGACCGAGCATGACGCTCCGATGCGTTCGATCGGCTGGCGTACCTTCACGGTCGTGCATAAGGGCGACTTCGTTGACATCTACGTGGATGGGCTACTGTCGACCAAGAACCTCCCCCTGAGTTCGCCGACCACGATGGATATCGCCCGCATCGGTCCGGGGTACAGCAGTGCGAACGACGCTTACTACGACGACTTCTGCGTCGAAATCGGCCCGGTACGCTTCGAGCCCACGGGCGCCCAGGCGCCCAACAAGCCGGCCGTGCAGACGCCGCTAGAGGACGGCCAGATGAGCGTCACCGTCACCGCCATCGACGAGGATGTAACCAGCGTGGCCATCTATGCCGGCGCGAGCCAGATCGGCAGCTACAGCGGACCGATCGACGAGACCGGCACCGTGCAGGTCGATCTCAGCCTGCCTTTGGAACACCTCGACGCGGTGACCGCCCGAGCGACCAACATTGTAGGCACGACCGCGTCCGACCCGATTGAGGTTGGTAAGGGCAACGGCGACATCCTGATTTGCATCGGCATCCGCGAGACCAACGACGGAGGTCCGCTGGGCACGCCTGGCGGAAGCACCGGCGAAATCGAGTGGGTGGGTGCAGACAGCGACCTGACCGGCGCGCCGCAAGGCGTGGCCATCAGCCCGTCGAACAGTTGGCAGACGCTGACCTTCGATCCGGTAGCCGGCCCGATCTGGGGCTTCACCGGTGACGACGCCATCACCGCGGCACGCGGCACGCTCGAGCACCTGGCGGTTTCGGTCGACTCGACCTCGCCTGGCCGCAGCACCGGGTCGTACCGGATGTACGTCGACAACGTGATCAACGTCGGAGCCGACGAAGGCGGAGAAGATTTCGTGATCTGCGACTTCGAGGGTTACGGCCTGGAGGACGAGGTTCTCTTCCAGGAGCCCACCTTCTCGGGCAGCACCGCGGGCGACCTGTCCTATCCGCCGAGCTACAGCGGTGTGGCGGACGCTTTCGGTAATCCCGGGCAGGCGGAGTTGCTGCGTTGGTTCTGGAAAGACACCACCGAGGAGCGCTGGGCACGCATCACCACCAGCAGCGTGGGCAGTGTGGCCGCGCCGATCATCGACCTGACCAAGCCGATACAGCTTGATGTGCTGCTGGTCGAGACCTGTGCCGTCGGCGGTGACATGGACGGCGACGGTGACGTTGACCTGGCCGACTACCCGGACTTCGAGGCCTGTCTGCTCGGACCGGGCTCCGCGGCTGGCGTCGATTGTCTCTGTGCCGACTTCAACGAGGACGGCGATGTGGACCTGATTGACTTCTCCGCCTTCCAGGCTGGGATGACCAACTAGGTACCGTAAGCACCGGCCACCGTCTGGCCGGCACATTCAAACGCCTGACAGGGCCCGCCCGCTCGATTCTCCAAGAGCGGGCGGGCCTCTTTGTAAATCGGTTTGTGAAGATGGTTTGGCACTTAGGCAGTCTGTTCTTGCACCGGCAAGATGCCGGTGCCACATTCAGGCGACAGGAGCTGCACTCACCGGCAAGATGCCGGTGCCACATTCAGGCGACAGGAACTGCACTCACCGGCAACATGCCGGTGGCACAATCAAGCGACAGAAACTACTCTCACCGGCAGGATGCCGGTGGCACACACTCACATGCAAGCTGCCTGTCCACGTACTTTCTGGCAGGATGCTGGTGCCACAGTCGGGAGTGGTCTATTCTTGATAGGCGGGGTCCAGTTCGCAGAAGGCGTCGGCCAGGAAGCTCAGCAGGTGCTGGGCGGTGACTGACATGCGCCCCAGCTCTTCGGCGGCCATGTCGCCGGCCAGTCCGTGGACGTAGACGCCCAGCATGGCGGCTCCAAAGGGGGTCATCTTCTGACCCAGCAGGGCGGCGATGACACCGGTCAGCACATCGCCCGAGCCGCCGGTGGCCATCCCTGAGTTGCCGGACTGATTGACGTAGACTCGCTGGCCGTCGGTGACCACGGTCTGGGCACCCTTGTGTACCACGATGGCCCCGCAGGATTGTGCCAAGGAGACGGCACACGCGGTGCGCTCCGACGGGTCCACCTCGATCGATCTGCCGGCCAGCAGGCGGCGCATCTCTCCCGGATGCGGGGTCAGAACGATCTGATGCGGCCACCCGGCATCCCACTGCCCCATGGTGGCCAGCAGGTTCAGCCCGTCGGCGTCTATGACCATGCCGCCGCTGAAGCCTGCCAGCAGCTCAGCCATCCGTTCGGCCGTCACCAGCGGGGAGAGTCCCGGTCCCACGGCTACGACATCGGCGCCGAATCCGACGGCGACCTCGCTCAACGAC